>CAUCWU010000101.1 GCA_958446555.1 uncultured Lachnospiraceae bacterium
GATATTTTCTTTATCACCACACAGGAGCTTCTTGATCTGTATCCAGACAAAACGCCAAAGGAGCGCGAGTATCTGATCACCAAGGAGAAGAAGGCTGTCTGCCTGATGCAGATTGGTGACAAGCTTGGAAATGGCGAGCCTCACGACGGACGTGCACCAGACTATGATGACTGGGCTTTGAATGCTGATATTCTTGTCTATTATCCGGTTCTTGATATTGCATTGGAGCTATCTTCCATGGGTATCCGTGTTGACGAGAATTCTCTTCATGAACAGCTAGAAAAGGCTGGATGCCCAGAGCGCGCTAATCTTCCATTCCAGAAGGCCATCTTAAATAAGGAGCTTCCATATACGATTGGTGGCGGTATCGGACAGTCTCGAATCTGTATGTTCTTCTTACGTCGTGCCCATATCGGAGAAGTTCAGTCGTCGATTTGGCCGGCTGAGATTCGCAAAGAGGCGAAAGAACATAACATTACACTACTATAACGTACATAAAAAAAGTGCCATGGAATCCCATGACACTTTTTTATTATAGTTTTATCGTCTCCACGTATCGCGTGAAAGTAAGATCAAGATTGGGAAGATCTCGAGTCGACCTGCTAACATATCGACAATCAGTACAATTTTTGACAATGGTCCGTAGATTGAGAAGTTACAGGTTGGGCCTACCAGCTCTAAACCTGGTCCAATGTTGTTGAAGCAAGCGAGTACTGCTGAAAAATTGGTTCCTACTAAAAGCCATCTAATGAAATTATTAGCATGCTTACCATAATGATCATTACATAGGCAGCGAGATATGCGTTTGTATTTTCGAGTACCTTCTCGGATACAACCTGCTTGTTACTTCGAACTGCCTGAATTCTCTGTGGGCGAAGAAGCTTCTGCAAGTTTCTTCGAAGGCTCTTGAAGACAAGTAACAGTCGTCCACACTTAAATCCACCACCTGTACTTCCCGCACAGGCACCTACAACCATCAAGCATAGTAGAATCGTCTTTGAAAAACCGGGCCACTGTTCGAAATCAGTCGTCGCAAATCCAGTCGTCGTCACAATACTTGCGACCTGGAAAAATGCATGACGAATGGTCTCGCCTAGTGTCTCATAGAAGCCACGCAAATTCAGTACAATCAAAAATACACTTCCAAGTACCATTCCAATATAGAGGCGGAGCTCTTCATCCTGATAGACACTCTTAAACTGCTTCATTAAAATCAAGTAATAGCAGCTAAAATTCACACCAAACAATAGCATAAACACGGTGCAGACATTTTGAATATAAGGACTATAGCTTGCCATGCTGTCGTTCTTGACACCAAATCCTCCGGTTCCTGCTGTACCAAATGCGGTACATACAGCCTCTAATACTGGCATTTTTCCTGCTAGCAAAAACAAAAAATCAATGATTGTTAACACTACATATAAAATATATAAGATGCCAGCTGTGCTTCGAATTCTTGGAACCAGTTTTGCCACATTTGGTCCTGGGCTTTCTGCTCGAAGCAAATGCATCGTGAATCCATCATTTCGTCCGCTGACTGGAACAACAGCCAACAAGAATACCAACACACCCATACCACCTACCCAGTGGCTAAAACTTCTCCAGTACAGCATTCCATCGGAAAGTCCCTCTACATTGGAAAGAATGGAGGCTCCTGTTGTCGTAAAACCAGAAACAATCTCAAATAATCCATCTAAATAAGATGGAATCTCACGTGAGATCCAAAACGGAAGACAGCCCAGTAAACTCATCACAATCCAAGCAAGTCCGACACAAACCATACCCTCTCGTGCGTAAAAGCCCCTTTTTGCCCCTCTTGCAAAAAACAAAAGAATACCGGCAACTGCAAGGATGATCACGATACTCACAGCAAAGCCGACGCTTGCCATGCTGTCTTGACCGGCCAAGCTGATGAATAGCGCTGGCACCATAAATGCCGCCTCTGCGAGCAGAATCTGCGCGATCAGCCGCCCTATCATTTTATAATTCATAAGTCAAAATATTCCTCCTCAAATGCGAAGCAAGTTCCATTAATTTTCAAAGATATCGCCAAGCTGATAGATAATGTCATTTCTGGTCGTGACAACGACAACTGTATCGCCCTCACGAATCACAGATTCACCACCTGGAAGCTCTGTGACACCACCGTGTGTGATACAGGTTACTAGAACATTTTGCTTTACCTTCATGCTCTTTAACGGCTTATCGCAATATGGCATCTTCTCCTCGACATGAAACTCGATCGCCTCTGCTTTTCCATCTGCAATTGAATGAACCGACACGGCAGCTCCGGTCTGATTGTGCATTGCACGAATATAACGCACAATACCATTACAACAAAGATCCTTCGGCCAAATCGTACTTCCAATCGGAAGCTGATCGATCATGCTGCCATTTTCCATATGTCCAAGCTTTGTGATAACCTGAGAGATACCATGCTTGGTTCCATATACAGAAATGATCATGTTCAATTCATCCATACCAGTTGCCGTGACAAGCGCATCACAGCTGTCAATATTCTCACGCTTTAATACAAAGGTATTACTTGCATCATCGTTGATGATCACTGTGTTTGGAAGAAGAGCTGCCAATTCCTCACAGCGCTTTAAATCTTTCTCAATCAAACGAACGGTAATGCCATCCTTTTCCAGCTGCTGAGCCAGATAGAAGCTGACACGGCCACCTCCACAGATCATTACATGATGAACCTTTCTTGTGATAATGCCAAGATTATCAAGAAGGGTTGCTAGACTCTCTGTTGACGCAGTGACAAAAATGCGGTCGCCCTCTCTCAAAATAAAGCTTCCGTCTGGTGCCACAACATCGCCTCTTCGAAGCACGGCACAGACAAGGACACGACATTTAATCACGCGATTTAACTCACTCAGTGCCACATTACATAGATGGCTCTTCTCATCTACTCTTAACTCAACAATCTCCACTCTTCCCTTTGCAAAGCTGTCTCTCTTTAAAAAGCCCGGGAATTTTAACAATCTCTCAATCTCAATTGCTGCTTGCTTTTCTGGATTTACAGTAAGTGAAAGAGCGAAGGTTTTTTGCATCTTGTAAACCTGATCGGTATAATCCGGATTACAAATTCTGGCAATTGTATGCAGATTCGGATTAATTCCGTGTGCCGTCATACTACACAGAAGATTTAATTCATCGGCACCGGTTGTCGCAATCAAAAGATCAGCATCGCGCACACCTGCCTGAAGAAGTGTGTCCATTGTGGCACAATTTCCCGTAACTGCCATTACATCATATTTTTCTACGTTCGCCTCTAACACCTGCTGCTTTGTATCAATCAGCGTAACGTCATAACCTGAGGCGCTTAGCTGTCTGGTCAGTGTTGATCCGACCTTTCCAACGCCTGCAATTATTATTTTCATTTTCTTCTCACCTTTCAAAAAACAATGAAGTACGAACCTATGATAACACAAAATAAAAAAGTGCAAGAACTATTCACCTTGTACCTTTATTGAAACAATCGAAAGAATTACAAAACGGCGCCTTAAGAGCGCCGCTTGTTTTGTATTGATTTTCTTTTGTATACTTTTTACGGCAGATAGGTACGATAACCAATCGGTGTCTTAAAGAATACAGAAGTTACATTAATTCCCGTCTCCGGAGATCCTGCATGTACAATCGCACCATTACCAATATAAATTGCTACATGATTCGGATTGTTATAGAATACCAAATCGCCTGGTCTTAGCTGATCATATGTAATTGCAGAACCACAATTCATCTGGGACATAGAATGATGTGGAAGGCTTACGCTTGCCACTCTGCTATATACCTGCATTGTGAATCCAGAGCAGTCTACAGAACCGCCAATTGAAAGATCGGTTCCACCATAAACATAATTGCACTGTCCTACCCAGCTTAATGCATAGTTGACAATTGCATCACGAAGAGGCGTGGAACTGTTGGGCGGAGTTGTAATTTCCTGTGTAGTTGTCGTCTCCTCAGCTGTTGTAGTGGTAGTCGTCTCAGCTGCTGTTGTAGTGGTCGTTTCCTCCACTGTTGTAGGAGCAGTTGTCTCTTCAGCTGAAGTAGTAGTTGTTTCTTCTGCTGTTGTAGGAGCTGGTGTCTCCTCCGGCTGTGTATCAGATGCCGTATTGTCTGAGCTAGTCTGTGCTGGTGTCTCAGAAGGAGCTTCCACTGTCGCTACATTCAAGTCAAACGAAGATGAAAAACCTTGATATGTTACCGTGATCGTATTCCAACCTGCTGACAATGTCATGCCAACTTGATCGCAACTCCAACCCTCCGTCACAATCTCAGTTGTTCCATCTGTGTAGGTGACAACAATGTAAAGTTCACTTGCACTGATAACGGAACCTTCTGTCTTTCCACTGCCAGTATAGTAAGCCTCAATTTCCTGAATGGTCTTCTGGGCTTCTGGCGCTGTTGTCGGAGTTGTTTCCTCTACCGTTGTTGAGGTTACTGCCTCAGCTGTTGTAGTAGTCGTCTCCTCTACTGTTGTTGAGGTTACTGACTCAGCTGTTGTAGTAGTCGTTTCTTCTACTGTTGTTGGGGTTGTTTCCTCTACTGTTGTAGTAGTCGTTTCTTCTACTGTTGTTGGGGTTGCCTCTTCTACTGTCGTGGTGGTCGTATCCTCAACTGTAGTCGGTACTGTCTGCTCAACACTTGAGGAAGTTTCTTCCTGTGAGCTTGTCGGCTGCTGTTGTGTCGTGGTCGTCGGCTCTTCTGATGAAGTCTGTGAAACCACCTCACCATTCAATGCCGCAGTTGCACGAGCCACCATCTCAGCAGTTTTTTTCTGCTCGTTCTTTGCATTTGCTACTAGATCAGTATAGCCTGCATTAGAAGCATCGTTTATGTAATAATTCCATAATTCATATGCATAGCTACTTGCATTGTATGCAGCCTGATAATCCAAAAGCGACATGCGCTTTTCAAAAATCGCCTCTGCATCGCGAATATCAACCAAATAGCTTTCAAGCTGATTCTTTACCATCTGATCATTGAGTGCCACTGCCTCTGCATGACGTGTGTAAAGAGAAACGTCCTGTGTGCGGACAAAACCGGCAAATTCATCATTTACCGCAATCTTTATAAAACCATTCTGTATCTCAAGAACCTTATAGTCGCCACCCTCATAAACGGTACCTACACTGTCTGCGCTTTTTGATGCCGAGCTGTAAACAATTGCGCTCTTCGCTGTTACCTTGGCATAGCGATTCGTTAAATCCTCCTCGCTTGCCTTTGCAGCTGAGCCTGTTAGCACATAATCAGATGATACATAGCCCTCTACGTCTCCGCTCTTAATTAGATACCAGCTGCCCTCATCGTTCTCAACTGTATCATAGATAGAAACAACACAGTTGCTGTAGAGGTAGCCAAGCACACTGCTGGATGCGGACGGCTTACTTCTAACATTCAAGCTTGCCATTACACTGACAAGTCCTTCTTCTTTTTCACTGGCATCCTTTGACACCAGATTTGTTCCAAATACAACGGAACCATCTTCCTTGGTCACTGCATTTACAGTAATAACCGGGATTGCCTTTTTCTCTTTTGCTGCTGCAACAATGTAGCGGATGTAATCCATAATATCCGCTTCCGGAGTTTGGCTGCTTGAATAATAATTATCAAGTGAAACAGCCATTCCCGCAACTGCTGTATCCTGCTCAAGCGATGCAGTCGATGCTGCCGGTACTGCAATGCCACTGCCTACCGCAAGTGAAACGGTCAGACAAGATGCCAGTGCATTCCTGCATAATTTATTCATATTTTTAAACCTGTACCTTTCCGTGCCTGCGATATAGCCTGCAGGTACAAAGATCATTTCACGGGTAAATTGTTACAAGATTATTACAACTCCATTTTTGATTATATCACATAGAAAATGCTTGTCAAGTAGCGTTTTTCTTGTGCCCTTTTTATGATATACTAATTGGGGCACAGTTTGCTACCCGGTAGACTATGAAATGCTGCCCGGTAGACTATGAGAGTCTTATTACAAGCTGTTTTTATGACAGCAGAATGGAGATTTTATGTCAAGAACAATTCTAATTACCGGAGCTTCCTCTGGTATTGGTGCGGCAACTGCCATTGCATTTGCTAAGCCTAATAATCGTTTAATTTTGGTTTCTAGGAAAAATAGGGAAGGACTAAAAAAGATTGAGGATGAGGCTAGAGAGATGGGCGCTGAAGTCTTATCTATCTTAGCTGACGTATCTAACTATGAGGACTGTAAGTCTGTTGTGCAACAAGGGGGCGATCGCTTTGGCACGATTGATCTTTTGGTGAATGATGCCGGAATTTCCCATATTGGTCTGTTTCAGGATATGACACCGGATGAATGGCAACATATTATGGCTGTCAATATTGGTTCTGTGATGAATCTGTGCCATCTTGTTATTCCGTCTATGGTGCACCAAAAGAAGGGACGCATCATCAATGTCTCGTCTGTCTGGGGCAATGTCGGTGCCTCCTGTGAGGCCGTCTACTCAGCAAGCAAAGGGGCTGTTAACAGCTTCACTAAGGCGCTCGCAAAGGAACTCGCCCCAAGTAATATTCAAGTAAATGCCATTGCTTTCGGTGCCATTGAAACTCCAATGAATGCTTGGCTGTCCGAAGAGGAAGCACAGGCACTTGCCGATGAGATTCCTGCTGGACGCGAAGGCACAGCAAAAGAGGCAGCCCAGATGATCTGCATGGTCGCAGATGCACCGGACTACCTCACGGGGCAAATTATTACAATGGATGGGGGCTGGATTTAATGCCCCAGCCCCTCCAGCATTTCTTCTTTGAATTGCTGTGTATAGAGATCGTGGTAATACCCTTTCATCGCCATCAACTCGTCATGGGTTCCCTGCTCAATGATTTTTCCGGCTTTTACTACCAGAATCACATCAGCCTGACGGATTGTGGAAAGACGGTGGGCTATGATAAATGACGTGCGGTCTTTTAATAAGTAGGAAATCGCATTCTGAATCAACTGCTCGGTCTCGGTATCAATTGATGAGGTTGCCTCGTCGAGTACAAAGATTGCTGGATCGGCAAGCACGGCTCTTGCGAAGGAGATTAACTGCTTTTCTCCGGTTGACATGGAGTCACCGCCCTCTCCTACATCGGTCTTCCAGCCGTTTTCGAGACGGTTTGCAACCTTGTCAGCAGATACAATTTTGGCTGCCTTTATGACTTCCTCATCGGTCGCCTCTAGTCTTCCATAGCGAATGTTTTCCATGATCGTTCCGGTAAATAAATGCGGACTTTGGAGAACATAGCCGAGTGCACTGTGAAGCCAAGACTGACTCCGCTCACGGTAGTCAACACCGTCGATTAAAATGCGGCCACTTGTCGGCTCAAAGAAACGACAAGCTAAGTTGACGAGCGTACTTTTTCCAGCACCAGTCTCTCCTACAATTGCAACTGTTGTTCCGGCCGGCACATGAAGATTGAAATGCTCCAAAATGTTTTCATTGCCGTCTGGATAATGGAAGGTCACATCCTCAAAGGTAATATCGCCCTTGATTGGCTCCCAATTTTCTCTCTTCTGGTCAAATGCAGTTCCGTACTTTTCGATGACATCAGCGCGATCCCTGATCTGTGGCTCTTCCTCGAGAAGTCCAGTTACACGCTCAATATTGGCCTGTGCTGCAACCAGTTCAGAGAGGTTTGATGCAATGTTTCGAATTGGCTCAAACATGTTGACAGCATAGGTTGTAAATGCGGACAGTGTACCAAGCTGTAAAGCATTTGCAAGCACAAGCCCTCCGCCCTGTTTTAATGCAAGTGCCACACCAATGTAACCACAAA
>CAUCWU010000102.1 GCA_958446555.1 uncultured Lachnospiraceae bacterium
CGGAGAATGTATCATAACCGAGCAAACAGTAGAGGGAACCGAAAAGCCGCAGATCGTGCATCGCGATATTGAGGTTGTAAAGCGGGAGGAAAGAGCCCGCAGATTCCTGAATAAATCTGGGGAGACTGCCTGACAGTCTCCCCTCTTCTTATATAGGAAAAGGGAGAAAGAAAAGTGTCAGAAATACAGAAAACATTGATTACAATCGCACTTAGGGGAATCACAGTACTTCCCCGAATGAGAATCTATTTGGATATGAACCGCCCAATGTCGATTGCAGCGGCGACCAATGCACAGAAGACAGGTCAAGATGTGTTTTTAGTAGCGCAAAAGGATTCGAGTATCGAAAATCCTGGTGAAGAACAGCTAGAGACCTACGGTGTCATTGCGCAGGTAAGACAGATTATCAAGGGACCAGGGGATGGTTTCCGTGTGCTGGTTACAGGTCTGCAGTCGGCAAAACTAGAGTCAATCGAGGAATATGTCCCCAATCTGATTGCAAATGTCACCGTGTTTCAGGAAGATGATAAAGAAGAGGACAAGTTGCTTGAAGAAAATGAAACACTTTCAGAGGAAGAGCAAAAGGAGATTGACGAAAAAGAGCAGCAAAAACAGTTGGAGGATGAAGCAAAGACTCGTGTCTTAATGGATGTGATTGAGCAGTACTGTCGTATTCAGCCAAAGGCAAGCAGAGAGCTAGGAAATTTATTGCTGCAGCAGATGGATATCAGCAATCTCTGTGCACTTGTTGCATGTAATCTTCCGATGAAGCAGGCGACCCGTCAGGCTTATCTTGCAGCTTATTCCGATGAAGAGATGCGCTACGACTTTATCTTGGAATGGCTAAACAACGAGACATTGGTTGAGCGTTTCCGTGTTGAGTATCAGGGACGAGTAAAGAATGCGCTTGATAAGCAGCAGAAAGACTATATTCTTCGCGAACAGATGAGACTGATTCGAAAAGAGCTTGGAGAGGGAGCTGAGTCAGCTGCCGACCGTTATGAGAAGCAGTTAGGTGAACTTTCTGCACCAGATGAAGTCAAAAAGCAGATTGAAAAAGAGATTAGAAGGCTTCGCAGCAATCCCATGGACGGTCCAGAGAGCAAGGTCAGCCAAAACTATATTGAGACACTTCTTGAGATGCCGTGGGAAAAGCGCACAGAAGAACATGTTTCAATCAAAGCGGCAAAAGAAGAGCTTGATAAGGATCACTATGGACTTGAAAAGGTAAAAGAGCAGGTACTTGAATTTTTGGCCGTCAGACAGCTGCAGATGAAACAGCCCGAGTCCCAAAAGGGTGGCCGCATTCTCTGTCTTGTTGGCCCACCGGGAACTGGTAAAACTTCAATTGCGCGCTCCATCGCATCGGCACTGAATCGAAACTATGTGAGAATCAGCCTTGGCGGTGTGCATGATGAGGCCGAGATTCGCGGTCACAGAAGAACCTATGTTGCAGCAATGCCAGGCCGCATCGCACAGGCAATCAAAAAGGCAGGTGTGATTAATCCTTTGATGCTTCTTGATGAGTTAGATAAGATGGGCAGTGACCAGTTGCACGGCGATGTCTCCTCAGCAATGTTAGAGGTATTAGATCCAGAGCAGAATGCCACCTTTACCGATCACTATCTTGAGGTGCCGCTTAATCTTTCTGATGTACTCTTTGTCGCAACAGCAAACAGTCTTCAGACCATTCCACAGCCGCTTTTGGATCGCATGGAGGTTATCGAGGTCAGCAGTTATACACAGAGAGAAAAGTACCAGATTGCAAAGAGATTTCTTCTTCCAAAGCAGATCAAAGAAAATGCTTTGCCAGAAGGATTACTTGATGTAGAGCCAGATGCGCTAGAAAAGATCATCAGTGGCTATACAAGAGAGGCAGGTGTCAGAGGCTTAGAGAGACAGATGGCAATTCTCTGTCGAAAGGCAGCTCTTACTTATCTGGAGAAGAACGAGGAACATATCGTAATTACAACTGAAAATCTGTCTGACTATCTGGGAAGAGAGCGTTTCCACAAGGAAGAGATCGCAAAGAAAGGTGAGCCTGGAATTGTCAGAGGATTGGCATGGACAAGCGTAGGAGGTGTGACGCTTGAGGTAGAGGTCAATGTGACACCGGGCAAGGGCGCAATGAAGTTAACCGGAAAGCTTGGTGATGTGATGAAAGAGTCAGCACAGGCAGCACTCAGCTGTGTGCAGAGTGTTGCAAGCGAGTATGGCGTAGACTATGAGTGGTTTGAAAAGCATGATATTCATATCCATATCCCAGAGGGAGCCGTGCCAAAGGATGGCCCAAGTGCAGGAATCACGATGGCGACAGCTATTTTGTCGGCAGTGACGAATCGTCCAGTTCGCCCAGATGTCGCGATGACCGGAGAGATCACTCTTCGCGGCCGTGTGCTTGCAATTGGTGGTCTAAAAGAAAAACTTCTTGCGGCAAAGGCAGCAGGTGTAAAGTTAGTATTTGTCCCAGCAGAAAATCAGGCTGACTATGACGAATTGACAGAGGAAGTAACAGAGGGACTTGAAGTGCGCTTTGTAACTCATATGCGCGAAGTTGTGAAGGAGGTATTCGAGTGATTATCAAATCAGTAAATCTAGAAACCGTATGCGGAATTACCAGTACGCTTCCAGAGAATGCATACGCTGAGTTTGCATTTGCAGGAAAATCCAATGTGGGAAAATCATCGCTGATCAATGGATTGATTAATAGAAAAGCCTATGCGCGTACATCGGCAGAACCGGGAAAGACACAGACGATCAATTATTATAAGGTAGACTACCGCGAAAAATCTCAAAAAGAAATCGAGGCACAGGGTCTAGACGCATCATTTGCAGAGGAGAAAAGTGTCTATTTTGTTGATTTACCAGGCTATGGCTTTGCAAAGGTTTCAATGGAGACCAAGCAAAAGTGGGGAAAGATGATCGAGCGCTATCTGCACACATCAAAGCCGCTAAAAGGTGTTTTTTTGCTTGTCGATATTCGTCATAAGCCATCGGCAAACGATTGTCAGATGTTTGACTGGATGGTAGATTCCGGTTTTTCTCCAGTTGTCATTGCAACGAAGCTAGATAAAGTCAAGAAAAGTCAGTTACAGGCAAGATTAAAAGAGATTAGAACCACTCTTGGCATGAAGTCAGATGAGGTACTGATTCCGTTCTCAGCAGAAACCAAGCAAGGTCGAGATGAGATTTGGGCTTATATTGATGGGAAAAATTAAGCTGTTTCTTTTCGTTATAATTAAAAATGAGGTAGTCAACAAAATACAATGTTGGCTACCTCGTTTTATATATAATATTTATTTGCGTAGTTACTTATTTGATTGGAAGCTCAGTCATAGTGCCGCCCTTTAATTCAATAAAGTTGGTATCGTTTACGCAGATCCATACAGAAGCTGCACTTGGATTGTAGACATGTGAGCAGTCGGCTGTGTACTGAAGTCTCTTTGCTGCATCCATGTAATCGACGATCTCGATGTTGGTTGCATACCAGATGTCGTCACGGCCACCAACTAGCTTACAGAAGTCTTCCATAACCTCCCAGTTGTTCTGATTGGTGAACTCGTAGCTGTGACCCCATACATACATCATATACAGATACTGTTTCTTGAACAGATCAACGAATTGCTGGCCAAGCTCAAGTAAATTCTTATTGTGGTGGCAGGTTGGATTCCACTCAAGGAAGTTTTCTGGCATTGCAAAGGACATCGTGCTTGTCACAGTACGGGCATAGCGGATGCCAAGGGATGGAAGAACATCAATGATTTCCTTTGAGTAGGAACCATTTGGATAGGAAAGGCCGCGAACCGGATAGCCCATGATGGCTTCTAGATTTTTGCGGTCATCAAGAACCTGGGATACAACCTGCTCCATCGGACAACGTGCGATGGTTGGATGGGTCAGTGTATGGCAGGAAACCTCATGTCCCTTGTAAAGCTCTGGATATTCAGACTTTGGAATGCGAATGTCCATCTCCAGACCAGAATTTAAATGGAAAGTACCCTTGATCCCATATTTGTTAAAGATAGAAACCAGACGGCGATCCTCTAACTTGCCGTCGTCATAGCTCATTGTTAAAACCTTGTGCTTTCCGCCTGGGAAGCAGGTGTAAATCGTTGGAAGTGCTCTTGTACTCATAAAATCCTCCTAGATGATTGAATGTATCAATATAAATTAAAAATAGTATAGCAGATCCTTAGTCAAAATGCAAGAAAGTGTGAGAAAAAAATGAGACTTGTTGTGAAAAACACTGTGAAACTTGTATAAACAAGTTGACTTTCGTAGGGCCAAGCGGTATGATTATTACAAATGCACAGATAAATTTTTATCTGTGACGCAAAGGAGGTACGTTATGAAGTTTTTTATTGATACTGCCAATGTTGATTATATCAAAGAGGCAAATGATATGGGAATCATCTGTGGTGTTACCACAAATCCATCCCTGATTGCAAAGGAAGGTCGTGTTTTTGAGGAAGTAATCGCAGAGATCGCATCCATCGTAGATGGCCCGATCAGTGGCGAGGTAAAGGCAACCACAACTGATGCTGAGACGATGATCAAGGAAGGTATCGCAATCAGCAAGATTCATCCGAATATGGTTGTAAAGATTCCGATGACAGCAGAGGGCTTAAAGGCAACAAAGGCACTTTCCGCAATGGGAATCAAGACCAACGTGACTCTGGTATTCTCAGCAGGACAGGCACTTCTTGCAGCAAGAGCAGGTGCTACCTACGTTTCTCCATTCCTCGGAAGACTGGATGACATCTCTACACCAGGTATGGATCTGATCCGCACAATCTCTGATATCTTTGCTATGTATGATGACATTGATACACAGATTATCGCAGCAAGTGTAAGAAATCCGATCCATGTAATTGACTGTGCATTAGCAGGTGCTGATATTGCAACTGTTCCGTATAACGTACTGATGCAGATGGTAAAGCATCCGTTAACCGATCAGGGTATTGAGAAGTTCAAGAAGGATTATATTGCTGTATTTGGCGAATAAAAAGACAATGTCATTCAATGCGTTTACAGGTATTGAGTGATAAAATAAATAGTTCAATTAGAATACATATTTTAGGAGGCATATAGTATGAACAACATTCCTCAGGTTAAATTAGGAATTGTAGCAGTCAGCCGTGACTGTTTCCCGGAAAGTCTTTCCGTAAATAGAAGAAAGGCTCTTGTAGCAGCATATGCTGCAAAGTATGATGTAAATGACATCTACGAATGTCCAGTCTGTATCGTAGAGAGCGAGATCCATATGGTTCAGGCTCTTGAGGATATCAAGAAGGCAGGATGTAATGCACTTTGTGTTTATCTTGGAAACTTTGGACCAGAGATTTCTGAGACCCTTCTTGCAAAGCACTTCGACGGACCAAAGATGTTCATCGCAGCAGCTGAGGAGAGCCAGAATGATCTTGCAGATGGCAGAGGCGATGCATACTGTGGTATGTTAAATGCAAGCTACAACTTAAAGCTTCGCAATGTTGGCGCTTATATTCCAGAGTATCCAGTTGGAACAGCAGATGAGTGCGCTGATATGATGCATGATTTCTTACCGATCGCAAGAACTATCATCGGTTTAAACGATTTAAAGATCATTTCCTTCGGACCAAGACCGTTAAACTTCTTAGCATGTAATGCACCGATCAAGCCACTGTACAACATCGGTGTTGAGATCGAGGAAAACTCCGAGCTGGATCTGTTCGAAGCATTCAAGAAGCATGAGGGAGACCCGAGAATCCCAGCTAAGATCGCAGAGATGGAGGCTGAGCTTGGTGAGGGCAATAAGAAGCCAGAGGTTCTGCCAAAGCTTGCACAGTATGAGTTAACTCTTCTTGACTGGGTAGAGGCGCACAGAGGCTATCGCAAGTATGTTGCAATCGCTGGAAAGTGCTGGCCGGCATTCCAGACTCAGTTTGGATTTGTTCCTTGCTATGTAAACAGTCGTCTGACTGGTATGGGTATTCCGGTGTCCTGTGAGGTTGATATCTACGGATGCTTAAGTGAGTTCATCGGAACCTGCGTTAGTGAAGATGCAGTTACCCTGCTTGATATCAACAACTCTGTACCGGCTGATATGTACAAGGAGTCCATCGAGGGCAAGTACAACTATACTCAGAAGGATACCTTCATGGGATTCCATTGTGGAAATACCTGCAGCAAGAAGCTTTCTTCCTGCACAATGAAGTATCAGAAGATCATGGCTCGTACACTTCCAGAGGAAGTTACCCAGGGTACTCTTGAGGGAGACATCATCCCAGGTGATATCACCTTCTATCGTCTTCAGTCTACTGCTGATTGCAAGCTTCGTGCATACATGGCAGAGGGCGAGGTTCTTCCAGTTTCAACCAAGTCCTTCGGCGGTATCGGTGTATTCGCAATTCCGGAGATGGGACGTTTCTATCGTCATGTACTGATTGAGAAGAACTATCCGCATCACGGTGCAGTTGCATTTGGTCACTTTGGAAAGGCTCTGTATGAGGTATTCAAGTATATCGGTGTTCCGGTAGAGGATATCAACTACAACCAGCCAAAGGGTGTTAGATATCCAACTGAGAACCCATTTGCTTAAAATTGCTTAAGATACCAGAATGGTTTTTAGAATTGCTAAGTTCTCAGCAACGAAGCAATTCGTAGGGTATCTAATTAATTAAATTAAGAAGAATATAGCGGGCTCGAGCACAGGGCCCGCTTATTTTAAAAAGGAGAAAAAATTATGATTAAGATTCAGAATATCAATGATGCATCCTATAAGCGCTTCGGAAAAGTTGTAAAGGATATTGATCTTAGCGATTTGATTGCAGCAATGGAGCAGACACCATGTCCAGACGATGTGGTCTATGTGGCATCTGAGGCAGCACTTGAGGCGACAGAAGGCGCAAAGAAGCTTCAGGAAATTTATTATGGAAAGCTTCCGATTCAGGCAGGCTATTGCAATGGCCACAACTCCTTATTAAATGCACTTGAGTATCATCGTTGTGGCGAGGTCAATGTGGCAGTCACTGATCTGATTGTGTTGGTTGGATCTGTAGTTGATGTAGCTGATGATTTCACTTATGATACAGAGAAAGTAGAGGCGTTCTTCGTACCGGCAGGAACTGCATTTGAGATGTACGAGACGACACTTCACTATGCACCGTGCGGCGTAGACGGCAAGGGCTTTAAGGATGTGATCATTCTTCCAAAGGGAACCAATGCCGATATCACAAAGAATCCGAATGCAACAGGTGAGGATCGTCTGCTTACAGCAGAGAATAAGTGGCTGATTGCCCATGCCGATGCCAAGATTGAAGGCGCATTTAATGGATTAAAGGGAGAAAATATCCGCGTTTGAGATTCCGATTGATTCAACAAAGTCTCAGCTTGTGAACTTAGATAAACAATAGACTTGCATTTTTGTGTCGGATATGCTAACCTATCAGATGCAAGAAGAATGAAATAAAATAAAGTCAGGAAGGCGTTTTGCATCCCTGACAGAAGAATAGAAAGGACAGGTTACATTATGAGTAAGGTTAGAACCAGATTTGCTCCCAGCCCAACAGGACGTATGCATGTTGGAAACCTGAGAACAGCACTGTATGCGTATTTGATCACAAGACATGAGGGAGGAGATTTCCTCTTACGTATTGAGGATACCGATCAGGAACGTCAGGTTGAGGGTGCTGTTGACATCATTTACCGCACACTGGAGAAGGCAGGCATTACCCATGATGAGGGCCCGGACAAGGACGGCGGTGTAGGCCCATATGTACAGAGTGAGCGTCAGAAGCAGGGCATCTACATGA
>CAUCWU010000103.1 GCA_958446555.1 uncultured Lachnospiraceae bacterium
AAAGACTTTTCTCGGCACGGAACCTATCGGCAGGCTGCTGTTTAAGCTGGCTGTGTAACAGCCATGCTTCCAAATTGTTCCGTGCATATCACATATGGAGCAAAGACAAAGGAAAGCAGACGGAAACTCGACATTAAAAAGTCACATGTGAATGATGCTTATGTAATGGGTCTATTTCATCCGAAGCATCGAACAAAACCAGTGTACTTTAAGAAAAAGCGTCGAAATAACCGAGTTTTGGAAAAATTCTATGATGCAAAGTATATTGACAGCAGGGATGGAAAGAAACACTCCGGCCAGGAGTTGTTTAATGGAAGGATCAGCAGAAATCATAGGAAAGATTCTGAAAACCTACACCTGTATCGAAAGCAGAAAGTCACAAAAGGAAAACGCAGCATTCGTAACAAGCACTATCCAATACAGTCACACGATATTTTACTATATCAAAAGAAAAAGTACGAAACTGCCGGATGCCATAACAATGGAGTAAGAGCAATTCTGTTGCCAGAAAAGAAATCAGTGGCACTCAAGCAGCTAACAATGTATCAATATGCAGGTGGGTATTACAGAGTGCCATACGAATCGAACAAAAAAGAAGAAAGGACAGGAAGTTAAGGAATGTGTTTCGGCGCATTCCTCCCCGCCTGACACGTCGGACGAGGTTTCCTGCGAAAAAGAAAGATGAATTATATTTTAGGAAAATCAGACTGGAAAACGATGCATAGGGGCGAGGAACACAGCTTCTTACTGGTAAATGGTCTTGGCGGTTATTGTAGTCAGACTGTGATCGGCTCGAATGCCCGCCACGATCACAATTTGCTTACGGCTGCGCTTGTGGCGCCGACAAAACGATTTGCGATGGTGAGACGTGTCGAAGAAATTCTTCATGTGGGAGACAATTCGTATCGACTTGATTCACAGGCTTATGTGACATCAGCAGATGATTCGATGGGCTTTCGCTTTTTGGACAGCTTCTTTTATGATGGTTTGCCATGCTGGGAGTATATGGCAGAGGGTGTGCGTGTGACAAAGCGCTTGACTCTTGTATATGGAACCAATAGCTTGGCTCTTCAATATAAAATTCAGGCAGATAGAGGCGCGGATGCTTGGCTTGAGGTAACTCCGGTATACGGATTCCATTCTAAAAATGACCGTCCTCTTGCCTATGATCCGATTGTCACCGAGAAAAAAGGGGATTGTCTCAAAATGGCGACAAAAGAGGCGAGTCTGTATCTGAATACAGATGGCGATATTGAACCGATAGAGGAGACAACTGTTCAGTGGTATCGCTTTGACCAGGATGGTCCAGATGGACGCGATGGTTGGGGAGGTGGACGAAAGATTCACCGAGTGGTGTCAGCTCACACGACAGACGAAGAGACAGATAACCGTGTGTTAGATGGATGTGTTTTTCTTGATTTTATTTACAGTATGGATGAAAATTGGATGAGCGAGCAAACTGCCCCAAGTGTGCAATTGAAATCTAGTGTTGAAGAGAATCAGGTTACAACTCGAAATCTTTCCACTGTATTTTCTCATCTGTGGAAGGAAGAGAAAAAGCGTCAGCAGGCGATCATGCAAAAGAGTGGTCGAGGAAGCAAGGTTGCCCGTCAGCTTGCTGTAAGTGCACAGGCTCATTTGACAAGACGAGATTCGACAGACGGCATGAGTATCATGGCTGGTTTCCCATTTTTTGGAGACTGGGGCCGCGATACAATGATTGCCTTTTATGGATGTACGCTTGCAATTGGAGAGATGGCGGCAGCAAAGAGCATTTTGAAGACTTTCATGCGCTATTGCAGAAAGGGCATTATGCCAAATCTGTTTCCAGAGGGAAAAGATGAGGTTTTGTACAATACAGTCGATGCGTCGCTTTTGTTTATCAATGCATTGTGGGATTATTTGCAGCATGTGGACGAGACAACTGCAGACGATGAGTTTGAGAAAGAGGCAATTCACACGGCAGAGTCGATCATAGAATGGTATGCGAAGGGAACCGATTATAACATTCATATGGAAGAGGATGGACTTTTGGCAGCTGGAAACGGACTGTGGCAGTTGACTTGGATGGATGTGCGATTTGGCGATATCTTACCGACTCCTCGTCATGGAAAGCCGGTTGAGATCAATGCCTACTGGTACAATGCCGTTTGCATTTTGCGAGAACTTCTGAAAAAACAGGGAGAAAGCGAAAAAGCGCAGCGTTTGAATGCACTGTCAGAGAAGATAAAGAAAAGCTTTTTGGAAAAATTCACAAAGCCAGACGGCACACTCTATGATGTTCTTCCTGAAAAGGGAGAGCCAGATGCCGCATCAAGACAGGTTCGCTGTAATGAGATTTTTGCACTGACAATGCCATTTACAATGATTGGCTCTGCTCAGGCAAAAAAGATTCTTGCTCAGGTAAGACGAGAGCTTTACACACCGGTTGGACTAAGAAGTCTTTCTTTGTATGATCCTCAGTTTCATCCGCATTACGGTGGCTCTCAGTTTGAGCGAGATATGGCCTATCATCAGGGAACAGTTTGGGCATATCCGCTTGGCGCTTATTACAGAGCGTGTGTCCGCTTTGCAGATGACAAAATGAGTGAGGCACAAACGGTTCTTCATCAGTTAGATCAGCTGTCAGCAGCACTTTCAGAAGGATGCCTTGGCCAGATTGCAGAGATTTACGATGGCGAATGCCCAGGTGAGTCAAGAGGCTGCTTTGCTCAGGCATGGAGTGTGGCAGAACTGCTTCGTGCCTATGAGGATGCTGAGAAAGCTTTGCAGGGAATGTGAGAAGTGCTGTTGTTAAAACAGAAGGTCGTTTCACTTTAACGAATGCCTGCAAAGTTTGCAGCAGGTAGATTCCAACAAATTTGGAGGAAATAGAAAAAGTATGACAAAACAAGAACTTGCATTGGAAACAATTGCACGTTTAAAAAAAGAATATCCGGATGCCGGGTGTACACTTGAGTACGAGGATGCGTGGAAGCTTTTGATCAGTGTGCGACTCGCAGCACAGTGTACCGATGCTAGAGTCAATCAGGTCGTCCCAGGGCTATATGAAAAATTTCCAAATATCAGTGCACTTGCCGATGCAGATGAATCAGAGATCGAGGCGATTGTGCGCCCGTGCGGACTCGG
This sequence comes from uncultured Lachnospiraceae bacterium, assembly GCA_958446555.1. Taxonomy (GTDB): domain Bacteria; phylum Bacillota; class Clostridia; order Lachnospirales; family Lachnospiraceae; genus Anthropogastromicrobium. The sequence continues at coordinate 3,130 of CAUCWU010000103.1, forward strand.
AAAAAGTAAGGCAAGAGATATCAAGGCATGTATGACAATGCTTCGCGATGTCTATCACTGCCAGGTGCCAGATGATTTTAATGAATTATTGAAGCTTCCTGGTGTCGGACGAAAGAGCGCAAATTTAATTATGGGTGATGTATTTGGAAAGCCTGCAATTGTAACTGATACGCATTGCATTCGTCTGTCAAACAGAATCGGTTTGGTGCACGACATCAAAGAGCCGAAAAAAGTCGAGATGGAACTGTGGAAGATCATTCCACCAGAAGAAGGCAGCGATTTCTGCCATCGACTTGTTATTCATGGGCGAGAGGTCTGTACGGCAAGAACCACACCGTACTGTGATCGTTGCTGCCTAGCAGATATTTGTGAAAAAAACGGAGTAAAATAAAAAAAGGAGATTTGAATATAATGAAATTAACAGTATCAAACAAAACAACCACACCAATCTCCAAGGATTTAATTGGAGTATTTTTTGAGGATATCAACTACGGTGCAGACGGCGGTATCTATGCCGAGTTAATTGAAAACCGCAATTTTGAATTTGTGGATTGCTACGGCGATAAGGGTGATTACTACACCATTTTTGACGGTGGCTATGGTTGGGCAGCTTATCCAAGTGAAAATAGTGCTCGTTTACAGGTTGTCTGCGGAAGCCCGGTTTCCGATGAAAATCCACATTATCTGAGATTTACCGCAAAAGAGGATGGCGCTGGATTCTCCAATCAGGCGTACAGTGGCATTACTTTAAAGAAGGGTGAGCAGTACAACATTTCCTTCTATGCAAGAGCCGTAAGCTTTTTGGGTGAGATCACAGCGAAAGTTGTAAAAGACGGTGTCACCTATGCTGAGGGTAGCGTACAGATGCAGGAAGAGGAGACCATGCATTATTGGCATAAGTATGCATTGACTGTAACAGCATCTGAGGACGTAACTGGTGCTTTGTTTGTTTTGGCACTGGCAAAGTCAGGAACAGCTGAGTTTGATTTTGTTTCAATGATTCCGGCAGATGCAGTTGCAGGTGTATTCAGAAAGGATACATTTGAATTATTGGCATCTTTAAAGCCAGCATTTATGAGATTTCCGGGCGGTTGTATCGTAGAGGGAAATACGATGTCAAACCGTTATCGCTTTAAGGATACATTAAAGAAACTTGAGGATCGTAAGTGTAACTGGAACCGTTGGGCAGTTCATAATAACCGCAAGGAAAATGACTTCCACAGTGTATTTTCTCATTACAATCAGACACTTGGAATTGGCTATTATGAGTTCTTCCTTCTGTGCGATTTGATTGGAGCAAAGCCGCTTCCAGTTATGAATGTTGGAATGGCATGCCAGTATCAGTCCTACGAGTATATGGAGATCGGAAGTCCTGAGTTTGAGCAGATGGTTCAGGATACATTGAATTTAATTGAGTTTGCAAATGGTGATGAGACAAGCGAGTGGGGACGCGTTCGTGCAGAGCTTGGCCATAAGGCACCGTTTGGACTAGAATATCTTGGAATTGGAAATGAGCAGTGGCAGATGGATAACACCGATTTCTTTGCTCGTTATAAGATTTTCGAGGAGCGCATTCATGCAAAGTATCCAGAGATTAAACTGATTGGCTCAGCAGGTCCGGATGTTACATCCGATCACTACAGCGATGCGTGGGAATTTTATCGCAAAGAAAAGGCAAAAAATCCAAACTTTGTCTATGCAATTGATGAGCACTACTATATGCCGCCGCAGTGGTTCTTAGATCACAATGATTTCTATGACAAGTATCCAAGAGACATCAAGGTATTTGCCGGTGAGTATGCAGCGCATGATCCAGAGATCAATGTGGCTCATGTCAGCAAGAACAACTGGAAGGCAGGTATCAGCGAGGCAGCATTCTTGACAGGAATCGAGAGAAATGCTGATGTCGTTGCACTTTCCTCCTATGCACCTCTGTTTGCAAGAGTAAACTACACTCAGTGGGCACCGGATTTAATCTGGATGGACGAAAAGACTAGCTGGGGAACACCAAGCTATTATGTACAGAAGTTGTTTGCAAAGTTCCATGCAGAGAGTACGGTGGATCTTGGAAGCCAGATTGAGGAGCTTCGCGCGAAGGGAATCTATTGCAGTGCTGGAAAGACTTCTGATGGCACTGTGATTGTTAAACTTGTCAATACAACAGACAATAAAGTAAGCATGACATTTGAGGATGAGGCAGGAAAGCCACTGACACCAGTGAAAAAGACAGTAATGTGTGCAGCTCTTACCGATTACAACTGTGCCGAGCATCCAGAAAGTGTTGTTCCGGTAGAGGAGTCTGTAAATAGTGATGTCCTTGAACTGGAAGGTCAAAGTTTTGCTATAATTGAAATCTGATGCCTAAGAATTGCTCCGTTGTAATTCTAAATATAGTCGAAATTAAATAATATTTATCAAAAAAAGACTTTCTTTTTGGTGAAAAATGGGATATGATATAAGTAAATGCGCAGAACGTGATTTGCGCCTTTATAAGCTGTCAATGACAGCAGACAGGAGAGTACGACCATGAAATTTTTAGATGCAGAATTTGTTCAGGGATTCATCCGTATGGCAAATGACGGTTGGGAGCAGGGCTGGCATGAGAGAAACGGTGGAAATCTTTCTTACCGTGTAAAGCCAGAGGAAGTAGAGTCCGTTAAAGAGAATTTTGAGGCAAAGGAGTGGAAGCCGATCGGTACAAGCGTTCCGAACTTGGCAGGAGAGTATTTCCTTGTAACAGGAAGCGGCAAGTATTTCCGCAACGTAATCATTAAGCCGGAAGATTCTATTTGTATGATCGAGGTAGACGACAAGGGCGAAAATTACCGTATCGTTTGGGGTCTGGTAAATGGTGGAAGACCGACCAGTGAGCTGCCGTCTCATCTGATGAATCATGAGGTAAAGAAGCTTGCTACAAATGGCAAGTATCGTGTTATCTATCATGCACATACCACTAATGTAATTGCATTAACCTTTGTACTTCCGTTAGAGGACAAGGTATTTACAAGAGAGCTTTGGGAGATGGCTACCGAGTGTCCAGTTGTATTCCCAGATGGTGTTGGTGTTGTTCCGTGGATGGTTCCAGGTGGAAGAGACATCGCAGTTGCAACAAGTGAGCTGATGAAGAAGTACGATGTTGCAATTTGGGCTCATCATGGTATGTTCGCAGCAGGCGAGGATTTCGATCTGACCTTCGGTCTGATGCACACCGTAGAGAAGTCTGCTGAGATTCTTGTAAAGATGCTGTCTATGCAGCCAAACAAGCGTCAGACAATCACACCTCAGAACTTCCGTGATCTGGCAGTTGACTTCAAGGTAACTCTTCCAGAGGAGTTCCTTTACGAGAAGTAAAGAAAAATAACAGAAAATCAAATAAAATAAGTAGTACATCATTGTTTGCTCCAGAGCAGGTCGGGGTTATCCCCGACTGTATCTGTCAGAAATATTAAAATTTTGATATTAGAAGGAGAAAAAACAAATGGCTAACAGATTTGTGTTAAATGAGACATCTTATCATGGCGCAGGCGCAATCAAGGAGATTGCTACCGAGGCAAAGGGAAGAAGCTTTAAGAAGGCTTTCGTATGCTCCGACCCGGATCTGATTAAGTTTGGTGTTACCAAGAAGGTAACTGATGTATTAGACGAGGCTGGTCTTGACTATGAGATCTACTCCAACATTAAGCCAAACCCAACAATCGAGAACGTACAGACTGGTGTTGCTGCATTCAAGAAGTCTGGTGCAGATTACCTGATCGCAATCGGTGGTGGTTCTTCCATGGATACTGCTAAGGGTATTGGTATCGTTATCGCAAACCCAGAGTTCGAGGATATCAGAAGTCTTGAGGGTGTTGCTCCAACCAAGAATAAGTCTGTTCCGATCTTCGCTGTTCCGACCACAGCAGGTACCGCAGCAGAGGTAACAATCAACTACGTTATCACTGATGTTGAGAAGAATCGTAAGATGGTATGTGTAGACCCGAAGGATATTCCGGTCGTTGCATTCGTTGATCCAGAGATGATGGCTAGTATGCCAAAGGGTCTGACTGCTGCAACTGGTATGGATGCACTGACACATGCAATCGAGGGATATATCACTGCAGGTGCATGGGAGCTGTCTGATATGTTCCACTTAAAGGCAATCGAGATCATCTCCAGAAGCCTTCGCAATGCAGTAGCAAACACTCCTGAGGGAAGAGCAGATATGGCTCTTGGTCAGTATGTTGCAGGTATGGGATTCTCCAACGTAGGTCTTGGAATCGTTCACTCCATGGCACATCCTCTGGGTGCATTATATGATACACCGCACGGTGTTGCAAACGCAATCATCCTTCCAACCGTTATGGAGTACAATGCTCCAGCTACTGGCGAGAAGTATCGTGAGATCGCAAGAGCAATGGGCGTACAGGGTGTTGATGATATGACTCAGGAAGAGTACCGCAAGGCAGCAGTAGATGCAGTTCGTAAGCTGTCTCAGGATGTTGGTATTCCGGCTGACTTAAAGGCTATCGTTAAGGAAGAGGATATCCCGTTCTTAGCTCAGTCCGCATACGATGATGCATGCAGACCAGGTAACCCGAGAGAGACCAGTGTTGAGGAGATTGCA
>CAUCWU010000104.1 GCA_958446555.1 uncultured Lachnospiraceae bacterium
TCTCAACGATTGGAAGCATCTGCTCTGTGGTCATTCTAGTTGCCATCAGAGACTGATGCGCATCTCTTAAGACGGTCTCTGTAATCCCAACTGGCTTTTTAACTTGCTCTGCCATTATATTACTACCTCCATTATACTCATGTTAATTGTAATAACTGTTGTCTAAGTTCGAAAGACCTCACCGTGCAAGCACGATCGGTCTTTCGAGTTTTCGACCTTAGACTCCAAAAATCGCCATAAACGTACCGGCCGCGACGGCTGTACCGATAACACCGGCTACGTTCGGTCCCATTGCATGCATCAACAGGAAGTTGCTCGGATCTGCCTCTGCACCGACCTTCTGGGATACACGTGCTGCCATCGGCACTGCAGATACACCTGCGGAACCGATTAACGGATTGATTCTGCCCTTTGTCAGCTTGCAAAGAAGCTTTCCAAGAAGGACACCACCTGCGGTACCAAATGCGAACGCAATCATACCAAGTGCTACGATCTTTAAGGTATCCATCTTTAAGAATGCCTCTGCACTGGTGGATGCACCTACAGAAGTACCAAGAAGGATAACTACGATATACATAAGAGCGTTGGAAGCGGTCTCAGTCAGCTGCTTTACAACACCACTCTCGCGGAACAGATTACCAAGCATTAACATACCAATCAGAGGTGCAGTACTTGGAAGAATCAATACAACAACGATGGTTACGATGATCGGGAACAGAATTCTCTCCAGCTTAGATACCGGACGAAGCTGCTCCATCTTGATCTTTCTCTCTTTCTCAGTTGTCAGTGCCTTCATGATCGGCGGCTGAATGATCGGAACGAGGGACATGTAAGAATATGCAGCAACAGCGATTGGTCCCATGTACTGGGTCTGTCCTAACTTACCGCAAAGGAAGATAGAGGTCGGGCCGTCAGCACCGCCAATGATAGAGATTGCTGCAGCTGCCTTATCAGAGAATCCCATAAGGATTGCCATAAAGTAAGCCAGGTAGATACCAAGCTGTGCAGCAGCTCCCATAAGGAAGCTGATTGGGTTTGCGATCAGCGGACCGAAGTCCGTCATCGCACCAACACCCATGAAGATCAAGGATGGTAAAATACTCCACTCATCCAAGATATAGAAATAATGCAGTAATCCGCCGACACCGTTTGAAGTATCTTCCGGGTTTGCCATGATATCTGGATACATATTTACAAGCAACATACCGAATGCAATCGGTACAAGTAACAGTGGCTCGTATCCCTTCTTGATTGCCAGATATAAGAATACCAGTGCAACAAGAATCATTAATAAATTGCCCCATGACAGATTGAAGAACGCGGTCTGGTGGATTAGATTGCCTAATGTTTCAGTTACATAACTCATTGTCTAATACCTCCCGTATATTTCCTACCAATGTGTAGGTGCTTCATTAGTTCATTGTAGCAAGTACGGCACCAGACTCAACAGACTGTCCTGCAGTTACATTGATAGAAGCTACGGTTCCGTCCTGAGGTGCTACGATATCGTTCTCCATCTTCATAGCCTCAAGAACAACGAGAACCTGGCCCTTCTTTACAGCATCTCCTGCATTTGCCTTTACTCCTAAGATCTTACCTGGCATTGGAGCACTGATCTTTACAGAACCCTGTGCGCCAGCCGGTGCTGCAGCCTTTGGAGCTGCCTTCGGTGCTGCCTTTGGAGCTGCCTTTGGTGCTGCAGTTGTGGTTGCTGCAGAGCCAGTTCCCTCTTCAACAGTTACTTCATATACATTGCCGTTTACAGTAATGGTATAATTCTTCATCTTAATCTCCTTCTGCCGCTTTGCGGCTGCTTTTATGCTCTTTTCCAGTTGCTCTTGCCAACTCTCTTAATTGAACGAACGACTAAGCCGTCCGGATTTGTGCCTTCGCTTGCTGCGATTGCGGCTGCGATAACAGCGACAAGCTCAAGATCATCCTCTTCCTCTACTTCCTCTTCAACTGCTACCGGAGCTGGTGCAGGTGCTGGAGCAGGCTCGGATGCCTTTTTCTTTGCTGCTGCTCTTTCCTCTGCCTCATGGATAAACTTGAAGCAGTAGATGATCAAGCTGATGAAGATCAGCATAACGAATACGACTGCAAGACCCATGACAGTGTTCAGTGCTGCCTTTGACATCTTCTCGCCCAGTGTATAAACACCGTTGAATGCAACAGAGTTGATGTTTCCGTTCTTATCGAAAGTAACGGTAACAACAGCATCACGCTTGTCAAAGCTTCCATCTACGCTAACAACATACAGCTTATTCTGGTTCTCGTAGCTGACATCTGCAGAATCCTCTTTGATCTCAGAAACCGCACCCAGCTCTTCCTTTGCATCTTCCCATGCATTGAAGCCTGCTTCTACTGCGGCTGCCTCGTCCTCGTCATTTGCTGTGGCCTTTAACTCATCAAGTGTTGCCTGCTCATTTACAAGTGTATTAATCAGATCGACTGCCTCAGTCTTGTAAATGGCCATGTCCTCACCTGAATTATCAGAAGCACTGGATGAGGAGCAGGCGGTCAGCCCGAATGTACACAGCAGCACACTTAATAATACTGCTAACTTTCTTTTCATATCTACCTCTCATTCCACCCCGTACACACATAGGGGATCATTAATCCGCGATGTGTTCACACGGTACTGTGTTTCTGGATTAAACGGTACCGTGCTTCTTTGCCGGACGGTCCTCTCTCTTTGTGAACAACATCTCGAATGCAGCTGCTGCAATCTGTCTGGTGTTCTCAGGTGCGATAATGCTATCTACATAGCCTCTCTTTGCTGCAGACTCTGCACTTGCCTGAATCTGTGCGTAAGCTGCTGCCTTCTCATTGATCAGAGCAGCCTTATCGTCTGCCTTTGCGATCTCGTCAGCATACATGATCTTAGCTGCGCTTACCGGATCCATCATGCCGATTGTAGCCTGTGGCCATGCATAGGTCATATCTGCACTGTTGTTCATTGCTAAGGATGCAGTTCCGTTTGCTGCGCCTACGATTACATTTACCTTCGGAGCAGTCATATCATGGAATGCATAGATCAGCTTTGCAGCTGCCTTTGCAATTTTCTTCTCCTGGCACTTTGTTGCCTTATAACCAGTAACATTGGTCAGAGTTAAAACTGGGATAGAGAATGCATCACAGAAGTTAACGAACTCTGCTGCCTTCTCAGCACCCTCTGCGCTTAAGGAACCATCGAAGGACTCAGCCTCCTTGCCCTCTTCGTCATACAGAGCAGTACGGTTTGCAACTGCACCTACTGTATTTCCATTTAAACGGATAAATCCAGTTACCATATCCTTTGCATAGTTCTTCTTTACTTCGAAGAAGAAGCTGTCATCGGAGATCATCGGCAGAGTCAGAGCCGGATCTGCTACAGATGCCTCAAGATCAGAACATACACGGTTCAGATCATCGGTGCACTCGCTGTAGGACAAATCATCCTCGTTGTTTGCCGGAAGAATGCTTACTAAGGTACGGATGCTCTCTAACAGCTCATCCTCTGCTGCTACGACATCAACTAAACCTGCCTCGCTGCTCTGGAATGCTGCTGTTGCTGTATTCTCAGTCTTGTTGCCCTCTAATGCGTTTGGAGAGTTTACGAACAGCTTTGCGTTCTTCTCTTCCATAAATGTGAAATCAGTCAGAGCCGGAACAACTGCCATACCGCCGCCGCAGGTTCCGAAAACTGCTGTGATCTGCGGAACAACGCCAGATGCCAGTGCCTGGCACTCATACAGCTTACCAAATGCCTCTAATGCATCGGTAGCCTCCTCTAGTCTCATTCCTGCACAGTCTACCAAACCGATTACCGGTGCGCCAACCTTCATTGCAAGATTGTAAAGCTTTACGATTTTCTTTGCGTGCATCTCTCCGATGGAACCGCCCAAAACACTTGCATCCTGGCTGTATACATAAACCAGTGCTCCCTCAATGGTGCCGTATCCGGTTAAGACTCCATCTGCAGGTGTTTCTTTGTTCTGCAAATTGAAATCGGTATTTCTGGCAGTAACTGATCCGCCGATTTCAACAAAACTGTTGTCATCAAGCAGAGCATTGATTCTGCTGCTTGCTGAATTCTGTGATGTTGTACTCATATTCGTCCTCCGTTTAATTTTTATTGGAATGGTTTTACATGAATCGTTTTGAATCAATTCGAAACACTAAAACCATCTTCTGCCAGATATCATTGTATCGTTTTTGAACAAATAATTCAACAGGAATTTGCAATTTTTTTGTTTTTTATTTTTGGATTCCCGGAAGGATACTGAAACCGGTAGATTATGAATATGCTACCCGGTAGATTACGAGGCTTCGCGTTTGAACCTCAAGCATCAAGCAAGATAAGCAGAAATTAGCCAAACAAAGAAGAAGTGTGTGTGGCTAGCTTGGAAGCGAAGCCGGCAATAGAAAAAGCTACGACTAGATAAAAAGCAAAAAGTGCCTTGACAGATCTGATATATCAGATTCGCCAGGGCACTTTTTTCATCTTAGTTTAGGACACAAAAGCAGAAATCTTCGACCTAATAATTCACTTACTTCTCAGCACGAAGGAATGCCTCATATCCACGGCAAGTCTCGTAAACATCAATCTTGCTTACTACTTCCCACGGAGCATGCATGTTCAGAACCGGAACGCCACAGTCGATAACTTCCATGTTCAGGTTTGCAAGGATATAAGCGATGGTTCCGCCGCCGCCTTGATCAACCTTTCCAAGTTCACTTGTCTGGAAGAAGACACCAGCATCGTCCATTACCTTGCGAAGATAAGCGATGTACTCAGCGTTTGCATCGTTGCAGCCGCTCTTTCCTCTTGCACCGGTATACTTATTGAAAGTAAAGCCTCTTCCGCAGAATGCACTGTTCTTTCTCTCATTTACCTCTGGGTAGTTCGGATCAAATCCGGCACTAACGTCAGAAGAAAGCATCTTGGAGTTCTGCAGGCAGCGACGAAGTGCTAAATCATTATAAGATGCACTTGTCAGCGCAATCAGTTCAGCAACCATGTTCTCGAAGAAACGAGAATGCATACCGGTTGCACCGTTGCTTCCAACCTCTTCCTTATCAACAAGCAGACAGCAGCTGGTATGTACTGGATTTTCAACCTTCAGCATAGCTGCAAGAGAAGTGTAAGCGCATACGCGATCGTCATGACCGTAGCCCATGATCATGCTGCGATCCAGTCCGTAATCTCTTGCTGGACCAGCTGGAACAACTTCAAGCTCAGCAGACAGGAAATCTTCCTCCTCAAAGTCATACTTTTCCTTCAGCATAGAAAGAATCAGTTCCTTAACAGGCTCCTTGCAATCCTCAGCAGCATTCATAGCTGGGCGGCTTCCGATGGTAAGATTTAACTTCTCACCCTCGATTACCTTAGCAGCAGTCTTTGCCATCTGATCACCAGACAGATGAATTAACAGATCAGAAACACCAAGAACTGGATCAGTCGGGTCCTCACCAATAACAACCTTAACAACACTGCCATCCTTCTTTGCAACAACACCGTGCAGAGCAAGTGGAAGAGCAACCCACTGATACTTCTTGATACCACCGTAGTAATGGGTGTCAAGAAGAGCAAAATCCTCATCCTGATATAAAGGATTCTGCTTGATATCAAGACGTGGAGAATCAATATGTGCGCCAAGAATGTGCATACCATTCTCTAACGGCTCAGTACCGATTACAAACAAAGCGAGTGTCTTGCCCATATTGTTTGCATAAACCTTATCGCCAGCCTTTAATGGTGTGCCAGCCTTGATGTAATCGTTTACATTCTTGTATCCAGCAGCCTCAGCCAGACGGATACTTTCCTCTACACATTCACGCTCGGTCTTGCAATCCGAGATAAACTTGATGTAATCGTCACAGAGTGCATTTACCTGTGCAAGCTTTGCTTCATCACAGGATTTCCATGCATTTTTACGTTCCATAGTAAATACTTCCTTTCTTCCCGTAAACATTATGTTTATGGATCATTCTTACCTATTATACCATAGTAGTTTCTATTTGTCACGAATTTCCGCATATAGAAAAAAAAGCCCTAGCAATCAAATTTGCTAAAGCTTTTCTTCCGGGTTCCCAAAGGATTACCAAGTTGTCGGCAGTCCGCCTCCAAATTCATATCCTGCTGCGCGCACCGCATCAATCCACTGACCGAGAATCTGGGTATTGGTTGCTGACTTTGCGTGAAGCAGATAGATTGCACCTGGATGAATGCTGTTCATGCAAAGCTGTAAAGTCTCTGCTGGGTCCTTCTGTGCATCTGTTTCGTAGTCCATATAGTGGAAGCTCCAGAATACACTCTGATAGCCCAAACTCTCTACAAGACCTAATGACTGCTCACTGGTGGAACCTTGCGGGAAACGGAATAACTTCATCTCGTAGCCAAATGTATCCTTGATCAAATTGTGGAGAACCATAATCTCATTTGTCTGCTCTTCAAGAGAAAGAGTCGGCATGTTCTTATGGTTGCAGGTATGATTTCCAACTGTATGACCATCATCGATCATCTGCTGAATATACTCCGGATTGCTATCGAAAAACTCCTTGGTGACAAAGAAGGTTGCCTGTACATTCTTCTCACGAAGCGTCTCTAGAATCTGTGGTGTAAAGCCTGCTTCATAGCCCTCATCCATTGTCAAATAAATAATGTTTTTAGAGGTATCCTCAAGGAATTTTGCATTGTACTTGCCATACAGTTTATTTAAGTAGTAACATCCGTTTGGCACATTTAATGCATCGCGGTCATCGTAAGCTGCGATTCCACTAAATACATTCGTGCTCAGTGTGCTCAAATCACCGCTCCAAAGCTCTGTTCCAGACGGTGCCTGCACTTGCTGATTGACTGTCTCTGGTACCTGATCGGTTAAATATTCGCTTGCAATATAACAGGTTGTGCCATTGTACTCTACCTGACTCCACTCTGCTGTATAGCCAATTCTGTGGATGGATGCACTCGCCTCAAGAGAACCTACCTTTGCTGAGTCGGTTGATGCTGCCTCACGGATATTGACCTTCTGAGTTGCATAGACTTCCTCGTCTCTTGGCTCGTAACCGTCGGATGCTACTGCTGATGCCTGTGAAGATGTTGCTGCAGAAGCATCTACCGCCTGAGACGAAGTCGATACGCTTTCTGAATTCGATGTGTTTGTATTTCCTGGCATCACTGGAACTGGAAGCATTTCTTCCTCGGTTTGCGCTTTCGTCTCTTCCTTGGTCTGTTCCTGTGTCTGCTGTTCGCTTTCCTTTTCTGTCTGTGCCTGTGTGGACGGTAAATTTGCCGCACTATTTGCCTTCTTACCACAGCCTGAAGCAAATAACATTGATGCTACCAGTACCATCACACTACTTTTCATTTTCCAGTTTCTCATAATCTGTTCCTTTCACCATTCCTCTTCAAAAAAACCTTCTGTGCGGATTCCTAGTTCTCTTGTGAGCGCAATAAGCGTCTCTTTTTGATCCAATTCTGTACACCATGCAAGCCCACAGCCTGCCTCTATCGTTCCCGGAAGCGGAATCATATGTCCGGGAATGTTTTGCTTGGATGCTACAATCTGCATATGCATTGCGTCTGTTGTTGTAGGAAATGCTACCATTAATTTCTTACTCATAGTAAGTCGCCTGCTTTCTTCAGCCTCCTTTTTCAATCGTGCCTACGAATTCAAAAAACTATATCAATATCGAAAGCACCCGTCTAATATACCAAAAAACATTT
>CAUCWU010000105.1 GCA_958446555.1 uncultured Lachnospiraceae bacterium
CTATCCGAGCTTCAAGTCCAGAAAATTCGCAAAGAAGTCTTATACAACAAATGCAGTTTATTCAAAGAAAAAGGATGGCAGCATCTGCTGTAACATTTCGCTTGATCCGGTTTCAGGCCTTTTGAAGTTGCCAAAGCATAAGAATCCTGTTCAGCTTCGGCTGCATCGCTCCATCCGGCCGGACGGAAAATTAAAATCCGTTACCGTAACAATGGAGCCGGATGGAAAGCGATACTATTCCATCCTGATGGAGTATCCAAAGCATGAACTCGCAAGAGATCTCGATCCGGACAATGCAATCGGACTGGATATGTCGCTGCCAAAGCTGTATGTAGACAGTAATGGCAATACACCGGATTTCCCGAAGCCGTATCGAACAATGGAGTCTAAAATCAAACGGGAGCAAAGAAAGCTCTCCCGAAAAGAGAAAGGTTCAAAAAACTATGAAAAGCAGCGAATCAAACTCGCAAAGCAACATGCGAAAGCCAAGCATCTGCGTAACGATGTATTGCATAAGCTGTCATATGCCCTGACGGATAGGTATGATCTGATTGCAATTGAAGATCTGGATATGTCTGCAATCAAAAGATCGCTCAGATTTGGTAAATCCGCTTCCGATAATGGCTGGGGAATGTTTACGGATATGCTGTCATATAAAGCAAAGCGGAAAGGAAAGCAGCTTGTAAAGGTTGACCGCTGGTTTCCTTCCAGCAAGACCTGTAACCACTGCGGTCATATCCATAAGGAGCTGAAACTGTCGGATCGAATCTATCTTTGCCCGAAATGTGGTTACACGATGGATCGTGATCAGCAGGCAGCTCAAAATATAGTAAAAGAGGCAAAAAGAATGCTGCTAAACGTAGCATTCTGATAATATATATTGACTATATAGAATCACTTTGCACAAAATCGGTTGGGACGCCGGGGTTAGCTCGCTGCACAGAATTGTTTGTAAGGTTTGGACGGTCAGAAATCGTCCTGTAAATTTGACTCCTCGTAAGCGAGAAAAAAGAGATCTTCGGATCGAAGCTCCCTCCTCTAAGCGCGTGCAGCGCGAAGGTGGGGAGTAGTTCACAAGAAAAAAGCTAACGGAGTCAATATACTGAAAATAATGACTTGACATTTTTTAATCACATTGTTATACTCTGTGTATCAGCGTTGAGGAGAACAAGTACTGATAAGGGAAACCAACAGAGAGTAGCCGGCAGGTGAGAGGCGCAGGGGAAGCTTATAAGGAATACCTCTCTGAGCTCTGCACCGAACTTGCGATTTTGCAAAAGTAGACTGCAGCGGCGCGGCAGCCGTTATCTTGTCAGAGTATTCGCAGATTGACTGGATTATTTTTACAGGATGCGTGTACTTGAAAGGCAGTTTGTGTGAGCAGACTGTGAAGAAAGGTGGTACCACGAGATTTCGCCCTCGTCCTTTTGTTAGGACGGGGGCTTTGTTTATTGTAATTCAAGGTGCGAGAGCTGCGAAGCAGCGGAGCAATTTGTGAATTACATATAACCTATAAATAAGTTCTCAGGCGAAAGTAATAAAAGCGCAGAAAAGGAGAAAAAATCATGCAGGTTTACGAAGAATTAGTAGCAAGAGGGCTGATTGCCCAGGTAACAGATGAGGAGCGTATCCGCGATCTCGTTAATAATGGAAAGGCTGTATTTTACATCGGATTTGACCCGACAGCAGATAGTCTTCATGTAGGTCACTTCATGGCACTTTGCTTAATGAAGAGACTTCAGATGGCAGGAAACAAGCCGATCGCTTTGATTGGTGGCGGTACTGCAATGATCGGTGATCCATCTGGTAAGACCGATATGAGAAAGATGATGACAAAGGAAACAATCGAGCATAATGTAGAGTGCTTCAAGAAGCAGATGGCTCGTTTCATTGATTTCTCTGATGGAAAGGCACTGCTTGTTAACAATGCAGACTGGCTGTTAAATTTAAATTATATTGATGTACTTAGAGAGGTTGGACCGCATTTTAGCGTAAACAGAATGCTGACAGCTGAGTGCTACAAGCAGAGAATGGAGCGTGGATTAAGCTTCTTAGAGTTCAACTACATGATTATGCAGAGCTATGACTTCTACATGCTGTTCCAGAAATACGGCTGCAACCTTCAGTTTGGTGGTGATGACCAGTGGTCCAACATGTTAGGAGGTACCGAGCTGATTCGTCGTAAGCTGGGAGAGGACGCAGGTGCAATGACCATTACGCTGCTGTTAAACTCCGAGGGTAAGAAGATGGGTAAGACAGTTTCAGGTGCTGTATGGCTGGATCCAGAGAAGACAAGCCCATACGATTTCTACCAGTACTGGAGAAACGTTGCAGATGCTGACGTTTTAAAGTGCATCCGTATGTTAACCTTCCTTCCACTTGAGCAGATCGACGAGATGGATAAGTGGGAAGGCAGCCAGTTAAATAAGGCAAAGGAAATCTTAGCATTTGAGCTGACAAAGCTTGTTCACGGTGAGGAAGAAGCAAAGAAGGCTGAGAGCGCAGCAAAGGCATTGTTTGGTGCAGGAAATGCAGCAGAGATTCCTGCAGTTGAACTTAGCGCAGCTGATTTTGCAGAAGGTGAAGGTGAGAAGCTTGATATCTTAAGTCTTCTTGTAAAGGCAGGTCTTGCTAAGTCACGTTCAGAGGCGCGCCGTGCAGTAGAGCAGGGTGGTGTCAGTGTAAACGATGAGAAAGTAACAGATATCCGCATGAGCTTTGCAGCAAATGAGATTCCGGCAGAAGGACTCGTGATTAAGAAGGGTAAGAAGAACTTTAAGAAGATTGTTGTTGCATAAAGATCACGAACTTATGATAAAAGAGACAGGTGTTGACAGAAGTTGGTACCTGTCCTTTTTATGTTTTAAAAAGGTTGCAATTCAGCGTAAAAGCGTGTATGATAAAGACAAAATTATGAAAAACACACAAATCATAGTATTTTAATTCAGGTGAAAACGGTCAAGATGCTGTGAAATGTGAAAATAAGAGGAGATATAACGATTATGATATATACGCTAGATACTAAGGCTGCAGACTATATTCCTGAGCTTGGTGACGGCTTTGAGGAAGGCAGCGAGGGAAGCGAAAACGCACAGGGCTTGCAGGTAGCTGATTACTATGCTGATGCAGATGGCGAGGGCATTTATTACATCACATATAAAATAGAGACTGCTAAAGAAATAGAGCAGCTATTTGTATTTGCAGGAAGAAAGCAGCTATTGCGTCTTGGAAAAAGAAAGGCAGGAGAGGTGATTGAGGGAACACTTTATCTGCATTTTGGCGAGATGATCCCGCGTTTTCACAGCGAGTGCATGACAATCACAAAGATTGGCTTTTCAGTGGCATGTGAGGATCTGACGAAATTAAAGAGTGTTGGCATGGCAGCAGAGAAGCTTTCTGCAAAGACAAAAATTCCGGCAGTCTATCTGGCAGGAGATTCCACAGTTACTGATCAGACTTGTCCAAAGCCATATATGCCGGGCGGATGCTACAGTTCATGGGGACAGTGCCTTGCATATTTTATCGGAGGAAGTACAGCCATTGATAACCAGGCGCACAGCGGACTTACCACAGAAACCTTTCGTAATGAGGGACACTACGATATCGTAAAGAAGGATATTCGTCCGGGTGATTTTTGCTTGTTTCAGTTTGGTCATAACGATCAGAAGCTGGCACATCTGCAGGCACAGACAGGCTATAAGGAAAATCTGATGAATTATGTAAATGAGATTCGTGGACTGTGCGGAGTTCCGATTCTTGTAACACCGCTTGCGCGCAATACCTGGAAGGATGACGGCACATACAATGATCTTTTAGCAGAGCATGCGCAGGCTGTTTTTGAGGTAGGGGAAGAGACTGGTGTGCCTGTAATTGACCTTCATAAATATGCAGCAGATTTAATCAAGAAAAATGGAAAAGAAGCTAGCCGTGTCTATTTCCACCCGGGAGACATGACACACACAAACGAGTATGGCTCATTTGTGTGTGCACATTTTATCGCAAGAGAATTGAGCAAGCTAGATCCTCTCACTTTCGCGATTGATGTGCAGGATGAAGAGGATTTTACACCAGATGAGCATACAGCCATTTTGACAGGAACAAGCACGGCAGCAGGGAATCAGGATGAACAAAAAGAAGTCTTTGATGCGATGGAGCGTGCCGGGGATAATCTTGTGGCAGCTGTGGAAAAGGCAAAAAAAGATGCAGAAATGATAAAGTAAATTTTGATTTTTATAGAAATAAGACTATTGGCTCAAAAAAAGGAGGGATAAAAATGCAGGAGCGCTGTAAAATAGGAGTTGTGATTGGCAATGCTAACTCACCGCACGCAATCAACATTATGAAGGGAATTGATCAGGCATCAAAGGAGTGCGATGTGCAGTTAATGTATTTTATGAATGTGAGCAGTCCTTATACAGCGCAGCTGTATCCACCTGATACATCAATAGGATGGGATTATCAAAAAAGTGCAATTTATGATTATGCGAGATATGTCAAAGCAGATGTCTTAATTATGACATATGGCATGATGAGCATTTTTATGAAGAGTGATTATGGAAAGCAGTATCTGGAATATTTTCGCAATGTTCCATGTGTGCTCATAAATGAGCAGACCGACAGACCTAATTGGACGTCTATTATTGTCGATAATTATAATGGAATGTATGAATTAGTGGAGCATTTAGTGCGTGACCATGGGTATCATAATTTCGCTTTTTTGGCAGGACCGCCTGGAAATACAGATGCCTGCCAGCGAAAAAGAGCATTTTTAGATGTTATGAAAAAATATGATCTGCCAATGGATGAAAGCCACATTGAAACAGGCGATTTTTCAGAGTGTGTACAGACACAGGTAAATGCACTGTTAGATCGAATCCCTAATCTTCAGGCAATAGTATGTGCTAATGATGTGATGGCACTGACTGCTTATCAGGAATGTGAAAAGCGTGGACTTCATATTGGACATGATATTGCTGTTACCGGTTTTGATGACTGGGAGCGTATTCGTCACGTGCCAGTGCCAATCACGACAATTCGTCAGGATTCTGAACGGTCAGGATATATGGCTGTTTATAGTGCACTTGAGCTGGCGCGAAGCGGTCAAGGGAAAAATATTGTGATACCAGCGAAGGTATGTGTTAGAGAATCATGTGGCTGTACATGTAAGCAGTTTTCAGGTTTTGATCAAATTGAAAACATGGGACAAAAATTTGTCTATGAAAAACAAAAAAATACAGTATATCGTCAAAAAACATGGATGGTTCCTATGATCTCCAGAAACATGCTTATTGCATTGCAGGATCGCGAGAAATTTCTTAAAAATGCATTAACGCCAATGTCCTTTTTTGGCGTTAAAACGGCGCTGCTTTATGTCTTTAGAAATCCAGTTGAATATAATATAGAAAAGGGCTGGGAATTTCCAAATACGATTTATCTGGTTGCGCGTCAGGATGGAGAATGTGTAGAGGTATTTGATGAATATAAAAACGTGGCTTCTTTAGAAGAATGTGGATTTTCTGAGGAAGGAAGTGTACGCTATCAGCGTAAGCCGAGTGTATTTTGCCTTCAGTCTGGCTCAACGCAGTATGGTGTATTAAGCGTTGAGATTACGCCAGAGGAAGTGGATATGGTCTATTTGATCAGTATTCAAATGGCAAATGCGCTGATGGCGTATCACACAGAAAAAAAGCGTTTGTCTGTTCAGCGCGAGCGCGAGCTTTTGCTTGAGGAGCTTCGAAGCAAAAATGAAATTTTAAATTTTGTGTCAGAGCGAGATGAGCTGACGCAGATTAAAAATCGCCGTGGCTTTATGGAACAGGCAATGGAAATGAATCGTGTTTATAAAAATAGAAAAGCAATTATTCTGTTTGCTGATATGGATGGATTAAAACAAATCAATGATAATTATGGTCATGCAGCAGGAGATATTGCAATTTGTGCCTGTGCAGATATTTTAAAGAAAGCTGCCGGAGTACATGGTATAGCAGGACGCCTTGGCGGCGATGAATTTGCACTTATGATGATTGGCGATGAAACGCGTGCAATTGAATTGATGGAGACTGTGCGAAAAGAGATTGCCATGTATAATGCACAGGGAAAAAATAAGTTTGTAATTGATATGTCGGTTGGATGTCAGATTGTATTATGTACAGACGAGCTTTCTATTCCAATGGTGCTTGAAAAAGCAGACAAGATCATGTATGAAGAAAAGAAAAAGAAGGGAAAGGCAAGATAGAAAGCCGAGGGAAGGATCATATGAGAAAAGAAATTGACAAATTTGTGGAACAGCGCTTGATTTCGGTTGTGCCGTCAAGACGGCAGATTGCGCATCAAAGAAGAGAATTTTATGGCTTTGTTCATTTTACAGTTAATACATTTACAGGAAAAGAATGGGGTGACGGGACAGAAGATGAGGCTATCTTTAATCCTGTAAAAATGGATGCTGATCAGTGGTGTGATGCTTTATGCGCTGCAGGCATGAAAGGGCTGATTTTGACATGCAAGCATCACGATGGTTTTTGCTTATGGCCAAGTCGTTACACAAGGCATACGGTAGCAGCAAGTTCGTATCGTGACGGAAAAGGCGATATTGTAAAGGAAGTATCAGAAGCCTGCAAAAGACATGGACTGGATTTTGGCATCTACTTGTCACCGTGGGATCGAAATAATTATCTATACGGACAGGGAAAGCCATATGATGATTATTTTGTAAATCAGTTAACGGAGCTTCTGACACAATATGGACCAATCTTTGCTGTGTGGTTTGACGGTGCATGTGGGGAAGGATCAAATGGGAAAAAGCAGTATTATGATTGGGAGAGATATTATGAAGTTGTAAGAAGACTGCAGCCAAATGCCTGTATTCATGTGTGCGGACCAGATGTGCGTTGGTGCGGAAATGAGGCTGGAAGTACGAGAGAATCTGAGTGGAGTGTTGTACCGCTTCGCACAAGAGATACGGAAAAGATTCAGGAAAACAGCCAAAAGCAGGACGATACGCAGTTTAGAGAGCGCATTGTCCGTGCGTCAGATCAGGATTTGGGAAGCTATGAATTGATAAAGGATGAGAAGGAGCTTATCTGGTATCCGGCAGAGGTTAATACAAGTATTCGTCCAGGATGGTTTTATCATGAAGAAGAAGACAATCAAGTCAAATCATTGGAAACATTGATTTCAATATATGAACATTCCGTTGGAGGAAATGCGACGTTTTTATTAAATATCCCGCCGACAAAAGAAGGTTTATTTCATGAAAATGATGTAAAACGACTGCATGAGATCGGTGAATATAAAAAGAAATGCTATGGCAAAAACTTGTTAGAGAAAGCATCGCTTTTCTGCGAAGAACAAAAGAAAGGTTTTGAAATCGAGAACGTAAGAAGCGATGATTATGATTCATATTTTAAGACATCAGATGGACAAAGAAACTGTAGGATTCACATAAAATTTGATAAAGAGTATGATATTCACCGTGTGGTATTGAAAGAAAATATAAAAAAGAGTCAGCGTATAGAAGCATTTAGAATTTTAACAGTGCATGATGGCAGTGAAAAATGCATTTTCGAGGGAACAGTGGTTGGCTATAAAAAGATTGCCTTGTTAGATGAGATCAAAACAAAAGAACTAATAAAAAAGCTCGTAATTGAAATTATAGATTCAAGAGTAGCGCCGACGCTGTCCTATATTGGAATTT
>CAUCWU010000106.1 GCA_958446555.1 uncultured Lachnospiraceae bacterium
GAATCCTCGTCCGACCCGTCGAGCGGGGTTGTTCAAAGTACACCAAAATCCTCGAAAAAGCCATCGTTTCTGTAAGAAAAAAGTAAAGATAATAGTATTGTAAAATAAAGAAAATTCTGATAAATTAAAAGTAACAGATGTTGTAAAAATAAAAAGGAGGGATTGCGTATGTTGTCAGTATGTATTTTAATTGGAATGGCGATCGTGTTAATTGGCTTTTTGATCTACGGATGGAAAAAACGGATTTTTATTGAAAACTATGGAATCTATTGGATTGCAAGTGGAGTTGCAATTTTTCTAGTTGCTTTCCATGTATTTGAGAGAGCACGCTATCAAAATTTTGTGATTCTAGTTGTGAACGATGTGATTTTATTTGCAGCATTTGTAATGGCAGGAGTTATAGGATATTTCCAGAGCAAATAGTAAAAGTTATTCATGTTATGTTTGGCTTTCCCTTGCTTAATTGTTCCATATGCAGTAAAATATTTTTGTAGTGATGGTAAGCACAGAAAGGAAGACTGCCATGGAGTATGACAGATTTCAAGAGATCCTGCAGGAAGAGGCAGAAAAGATACCGGAGAAGTTTTTTGATGAACTAAATGGTGGTGTAATCATCTCAGAAGAGACGAAGTTAAGTCCCTATGCGAAAAATAATGATCTTTATATAGCAGGCCAGTATTTAAAGAGCTATCAGATGGGCAAGCAGATCGTGATCTATTATGGAAGTATGATGCGTTTGTTTGGCCATTTGGATGAGGAAGGGATGCGGCGAGAGATTGCGCGTGTGCTTCGCCATGAATTAAAGCATCATATAGAGGGGCGTGCAGGGCTTCGCTCTCTGGAAAAATGGGATGAAAGACAGATCGCGAGCTACCTGCAAAGAGGATTTTGTGCGGAAAGGAAAAGAGAAAAATGAATCAGGAATGGTCATTGGACGTATTGTATCACGGATATGAGGATCCGAAGTTTGACGAGGATATGAAAAAGCTGGAGGCTGATGTTTCCAAGATGAAGGGACAGGTTGAGGAAGCGACAAAGCTTGACCCAGTAACAGGACTTGAGACTTGTCTGAAGCTTCAGGAGGAAATGGCAGCACTTCGCAGTCGCTTGGGTGAATTTATTTCATTAAAGGCATCTGTCAATACCTCAGACAGCAAGACAAATGACATGTATGCACGTTATGATCGCATCATGGCAAATCAGACAGGGGCAAGAGTTACATTCTGTAAGTATGTCTCCTCAATTGAAAATTTGGATCAGGTGATTGAACAGAGTAGCCTTTTGACAGAGTATCGCTATTATCTGACTCAGATTAAAGAAAATGCATCTCATATGCTCTCAGATGAGATGGAAGATTTGATTGCCCATATGGATATCACCGGAGGCGGTGCATGGGGCAAGCTGTTTGACTATTTGACTTCTTCTTTAAAGGTAGATTACGAGGGAAAGACAATCACACTTCCAGCTGTTCGAAATCTAGCAACCAGTGAGGACAAAGAGGTTAGAAAGAAGGCATACGAGGCAGAGCTTGCAAGCTATGACAAGATTGCCGATTCCATTGCATTTGCGCTCAATAACATCAAAGGTCAGGTAGCGATGCTGTCTGCAAAGAGATGCTATGAGAGTCCGCTCGCAATGACATTGGATCAGTGCTGCATGAAGAAAGAGACACTCGATGCGATGTTTACTGCGATTCGCGAGTATCTGCCAAAGTTTTGGGAGTATTTAAAGGCAAAGGCAAAGTACTTAGGCCACGAGGGTGGACTGCCTTGGTATGACATGTTTGCACCAGTTGGAAAAATGGAGTCTAACTACACAGCAGAGACAGCAAGAGATGCATTAGTTGAAAACTTTAGCCATTTTTCAACAGAATTATCTGATATGATGGCACGCGCTTTTGCGGAGAGCTGGATTGATTTTTATCCGCATGAAGGAAAGGTTGGCGGTGCATTCTGCGCAAATGTAACGACAGCAAAGCAGAGCCGTATCCTGACAAACTTTAATGGATCATTTGATTCTGTTGTTACACTGGCACATGAGCTTGGCCATGCCTTCCACAATCAGCAGATCTTTGAAAACCGCATTTTAAATCAGGATTATTCAATGCCGGTTGCAGAGACTGCATCTACATTCAATGAGACACACTTCATGGTAAGTGCCTATGAGAAATCAAACGATCCTCAGGAAAAGCTTGCCATTTTGGAGAATTTGTTGTCAGGAACCACTCAGATTATCTGTGATATCTATTCCAGATTTTTGTTTGAGGATGCGGTATTCCACAAGTGTGAATCTCAGTTTTTGATGACAGAGGATTTAAAGGCAATCATGCTCGATGCACAAAAGAAAGCTTACGGTGATGGATTGGATCACACAAAGCTTCATCCATATATGTGGACCTGCAAGAGCCATTACTATTCCTCAGGCTTAAGCTACTATAACTTCCCGTACGCATTTGGCGGTCTATTTGCAATGGGTCTGTACACGCAGTTCCAGAACGAGGGAGAAAGCTTTGTTCCAAAGTATAAGGCTCTGTTAAAGGCAACTGCAACTTGCTCAGTAGAAGATACAGCCAAGATGGCAGGAATCGATCTGACAAAGCCAGAGTTTTGGAGAAGTAGTCTTCAGACATTTGCAAAGTTAATCGACGAGTATGTTGCATTGATTGGTTAATAAAATATTTATTTTTGATAATAGTTTGGTAAGAATTCGTAAGATTTCTTTAAGGCAGTGGTCAAAATTTAGACACAAATACCCTGTATGATATAGTCAAAGCTTAGATAAAAGCTTTTGAAACAGTCTGAATCGTGATGACTGTGGATCAAACAAACAGGTTTGCATTTTATACCACAGGCAGACAAAAACATCAAGCCGGGTGAGTTACCGGCAGCCCTCCCCCTTTTTTAGTACCCCAGCAGAAGCTGGGGTATTTTTTTATCCGAATGGCGCTGTAAACTGTTCACTTTACAATCTTTCTCTTTTGTGCTAAAGTAGTCAATGATTTTTATTGCCTGTGAGGATTCAGGCGGAAGGAGAAAGAAAATAATGAGTTTTAAGGAGAAAGTCGCTTCATGGCGGCAGGAGGTACATATCGGAAAAACCAAGTCTCGTCTGATGAAAGCAGCAATTTTACTCGTATGCTTTGTTGTTTTGATCGGTATGGCCTGGTTTTACAGCGAGTTTTCCGCAAAAGACTTTGCGATTCTTGTTGGCCTTTGTGTACTGACACTTGCAGTATATCTGATTGATATGCCAGTGCATCCGGTAATCCGAGCTTTGTTTGCATTAGTGATTCCACTAGGGTGCTTTTACACATTTGAGACGCTGACGCATCAGATGAGCACGATGATTGATCTGGCAAAGCAGCTCAATATTGCTTTTTATTACTGGTTGTTTTTATTTGTATTTTTTATTGCAGGAAGAACCAGCATTTCGATGGGTATTTGTGTGTCGTTAATCGCAGCAATCGGAGTTGGCAACTATTTTGTCGTTTTGTTCCGTTCCAATCCAATTGTGCCGTGGGACATCTACTCATTAGAAACTGCGATGAGCGTAGCTGACAATTATGTCTTTTCGGTAGACTGGGCACTTGCAGAGCATATCGCAATGTTTCTTTTGATGTTGATCGTCGGTGTTCGCACGAATCTTCGTCTGAATAAAAAGATTACACGTGCAATCTTGACAGTAGCGATGTGTATCCCAGCTTACTTCTATATTTCCTATTTGTGGCAGGATGATCTGGAACGAAATACCGGATTAAATGATACGCTGTTCAATGCAAAATATATGCACAGCAAGGATGGATTCTTTGTATCCCTCATTTTGGATATTCATTTTCTTCAGATCGAGGAGCCGGCAAATTATTCAGATGAGTATGCACTTTCTCTGCTGGATTCTCAGGAAGTGGAAACGGTAGATACACCAGAGGAACTGCCGGATATCATTGCGATCATGGATGAGACCTTCTCAGATCCGGCAGTGCTTGGTGAATTTGAAACGAATAAAGATTATATGCCATTTGTACACAGTATTTTAAACGGAGAGGTTGCCAATACGATCAGTGGTTATACTTGTGTATCCGTCTTAGGCGGAAATACAGCAAACTCCGAGTTTGAGTTTTTGACCGGAAATTCGATGGCATTCTTCCCAAATGGTTCTGTTCCGTATCTGCAATATATTCGCGATGGTGTTAGCACGATTGTGCCGCAGCTAGAAGAATACGGCTATACAACTTACGGCACCCATCCGTACCGTGCAAAGGGTTGGAATCGAGAGTTTATCTATGATCTGATGGGTTTTGACTATCGTTTCTTCCAGGGTAGCTTCCCGTTTGAGGATAAGCTTCGAAATTATGTCTCAGATGAGGCTGATTTCAAGAGCATCCTAGAGTGGAGAGACAATACCGATGGACCGTTCTTTATGTTCAATGTCACAATGCAAAATCACAGCAATTACGGTGGTGACTTTGACAATTTCGATCCGCAGATCACAGCAAAATTCAAAAACACATTGTCCAACAAATATCTGAATAAATACTTGTCTTTGATGTATGAGACCGATCAGGATGTGGCAGAGCTTTTGAGCAAGCTGTCCCAGTCTGACAGAAAGACAATCGTTGTATTCTTTGGCGATCATCAGCCGAATGATTATGTAGTTCGTCCGATCTACAAAGAGCATGGACTTGATTTTGATAATCAGACCTATGAACAACAGCAGCAGCGTCAGAAAACACCATTCTTTATCTGGGCAAACTATGATATTCAAGAACAGACGGGTGTGGAGATTAGCTTGAACTATCTGAACATTTTACTGTTTGAGACGGCAGGACTTCAGCTTGACGAATACCAGACCTTCCGCAAGAATCTGTGGCAGGGTGAGATTCCGATGATGAATGCAGTTGGCTATAAGAATGCAGATGGCGAACTGGTAGAGTATGATGATGCTCCAGAGAATATTCAGGCGCTTTTGAATGAGTATCAGAACATTCAGTACTATCGCATGGAGCGTGAGTATTCGAAGAAAAAGTAACAGGATGCGCGAGATGGCGATATTTTTCACGAGTCGCCATACCGCCGCGAATGTGTCGCTCAGATTTGTTAATGTCAAGGATAATCCGTGTCTGGAAGGCCAGGCGCGGATTTATCTGAATTAGACGCTGTGTCACATCTTTGTGGACAGTGGATTTGCTGACACCAAATTGTTTGGCAGTTTGACGAACAGTGGCACTGTTGTCAACAATGTATTGGGCGATGCGGGTAACGCGTTCTTCTATATAGTCTTTCATGGAGACCTCAAAAGTGGTTGTTTTTACAATGTATGCGCGGGAAAGTGGGATATGCCCCTATAAATAAAAAGAAAAGAGGAAAAACAAATGAGCGAGAACACGATCCTTGAAGTGTGCACAGACAGTGTAGAGTCTGCGATTGCAGCGAAAAAAGGTGGTGCTGATCGAATTGAGCTGTGCAGCAATTTGATTATCGGAGGAACGACTCCGGATCGAAAGCTCTATCAGATGATTCAAAATGAGACTGGCATTCCAGCTCGCATTCTGATTCGTCCGCGTTTTGGCGATTTTTGCTACAGCAAGTATGAGAAGGAGTTGATTCTGGAACAGATTCAAGTCTTTCGCGAGGAGGGAGCAGCTGGCGTTGTGATTGGCGCATTGCTACCGGATGGAAGTTTCGATTTGGAATTTATGGAGCAGTGTGTGAAGGCAGCAGGAAATTGTAAGGTTACTTGCCACCGCGCATTTGATATGTGTAAGGATGCAGAGAATGCACTGGAGGAACTGATTCGTCTGGGTGTTGACACACTTCTGACATCTGGTCAAAAGCCGTCAGCGATTGCAGGAGCAGATTGTCTTGAGGAATTATCAAAGAAGGCAGCAGGACGCATTCATATTTTGGCAGGAGCAGGTGTATCCGATGCAGTGATCAAGCCATTATATGAAAGAGGAATCAGACAGTTTCACCTTTCGGCAAAGAGAGAGCTAGAGAGCAAGATGCAATATCGAAATACACAGGTGAATATGGGACTTCCGGGAATGAGCGAATATATGATCTGGCAGACCGACGAGGAGAAGGTAAGAAAAGCTCGTATGGTGTTAGATACTTGTGGTGTAGAAAAAGAGTAGGCGTATTACGAAAGTAGACATAAAGTGAGATCAATGCATGGCAAAATCAAAGACAGAATCAAATAAAAAATTGAAAAAGGCATTAGAAAAGGCCCGGCAAATATCGAAAATGCCGGACCCTGTATAGGAACGAACTCTCGTCCCTTGTCTTTTGAGGGGGGCCTGGTGCCTTGCGGCACCAGGTATGAGTATGAAAAAGCTTTCAAGTGATGGGGAATCGACTTGAAGTACTTTTTAAGTACATTTTTAATATATCGTATAATTGTGACAGAAATTTGTCCGAAATCTGAATAAAGAAGAAAAAAAATAAAGGAATTATGAAGAGAGATAGCGAAAGCACTGGTTTGGGGCATCTTAAAAAATTTGTAAGAAGTATTTTTTTCAAAAATCGAAAAAAATACTTTCCCTTTTTCGAGTTATTGTATATAATGATACCTGTGTAGGCATGTATCCGGGGGATATTTGTCGTTGGAAAGGAGTTTTAACCATGGCATTTGGCGTGTCAACTGATATAGGAATTGATTTGGGAACTGCCAGTATTCTGGTATATATAAAGGGGAAGGGCGTCGTATTGAAGGAGCCCTCCGTTGTAGCGTATGACCGCAATACCAACGAGATAAAGGCGATTGGTGAGGAAGCGCGCATGATGATAGGACGAACCCCTGGAAATATTGTTGCAATCCGTCCGCTTAAGCAGGGCGTAATTGCCGATTATACGATTACAGAGAAAATGATTCGTTACTTTATTCAGAAGGCAATCGGAAAGAGAACCTTCCGCAAGCCGCGTATCTGCGTCTGTGTACCGAGCCAGATTACCGAAGTAGAGAGAAAGGCAGTAGAGGATGCCACCTTTAATGCAGGAGCAAGAGAGGTGTATTTGGTAGAGGAGCCGCTTGCAGCAGCAATCGGTGCAGGTATTGATATCACAAAGCCTTGTGGAAATATGATTGTCGATATCGGTGGTGGAACCACAGATGTTGCTGTAATTTCACTTGCAGGAACAGTTGTCAGCGAGTCAATCAAAGTCGCAGGTGATGACTTTAATGATGCGATTGTTCGCTATATGAGAAAGAAGCACAATTTGTTGATTGGTGAGAGAACAGGTGAGGAGATCAAGATCAAGATTGGTACTTGCTATCCGCGCCAAGAGGAGCTTGCGATTGACGTAAGAGGCCGTAACCTGGTGACAGGTCTTCCAAAGACGGTTACAATCACATCAGAGGAGACATTGGAGGCACTTTCTGAGTCTGCAAATCAGATCGTAGAGGCGGTACATATGGTACTCGAGAAGACACCGCCGGAACTGGCAGCAGACATTTCAGATCGAGGCATTGTACTGACCGGAGGCGGCGCACTTCTGACTGGACTTGAGCAGCTGTTAGAAGAACAGCTGGGCATCACAACGATGACGGCAGAGGAACCGACCACCTGTGTTGCAATTGGAACAGGAAAGTACTTAGAGGTCCAGTGTTCCAGATACCATACATCGCGCTGTACACGTCCTTCCATTTGCCAGA
>CAUCWU010000107.1 GCA_958446555.1 uncultured Lachnospiraceae bacterium
CTGCTCAATCGCTGCCGGAAGTTTTTTTCCACTATTGGCTTTTTTACCGGATGTAAGCATATTCACTGTCGCTACTCCTACAATCGCAATTCCTACCAGACAAACAACAATCATTCCACCAAGGACACGATTTACAACTGATTTTTTCTTTACCGGCTCCTCATCTGACTCATCTGAAAAATATTCGGCATTGCCAGATGCATAGGAAGCATCATCCTCATACGGATCATCACCATATTGATCTTCCTCATATGATGCATTATCCTCATTATCATCGTACTGATCTTCCTCATAAGAACCATCACCATATTCATCTTCTTCGTAAAAATTATCATCTGTTGCGATGTCTTCATCCTCGTCGTATTCATCTTCTGATGTCAGTTCATCGTAATCCTGTAAATCTCTACGCTTAAAAACAGTGCCTACACTGACAGCCACTAAATTCTTACCACAAATTGGGCAGACTTTCGTTCCCTCTTCAAGTTTCGCACCACATTTTGGACATATCATTCCTAAATTAATTCCTTTCTAATCCGCATGATTCGTTTGTATTTTCTGTCTTTTATCTATATTATTGCAGATCGAATCAGCATCCGTTATCACATCACTGTTCTAACTGATTTAGCGCATTCTCCACGCGCGCATAACACTCCTGCACGCCCGGCCACATTGTCTTTGCCTGTTCCATGTTTCCAGCTCTGAGTGCTTCTGTGATATCATGGCTTACCTCAAACAGTGATTTAAATCCAAGATTTGCACAGATTCCCTTCAGTGTGTGTGCAGCACGAAATGCTGTCTCAACATCTCCTGCTTCCATCGCCTCTGTGAGCTGACTCATACTCGGATCCTTCTTAAACATTAATGCAAATTTTTGTATTCTAGCTTCATTCATAAGGCGTTTGAGAACATCTTCATAATCTCCACCCATAGCCTCGTAACATTCTTTTACTGTCATGACCCCTCCAATCTATTGGGTACTCCAATTTTCTAATGTCGGCATAAGCTCTTGTATGCCGCCAATATCAATTTTTATTCTACTCTATTGGTTCTAAAATTTCAACCTATTTTTCTGGCATTTCACAAGGCTTTGGCTATAGTTGACTATCAGTCCTAACAAGTCCATATGTCATCTCGGATGCTTCATTATTTTCTCAGAAAAATTTCTCTTTAAAATTAAAAATTCCTCTAACTGCTTCAAAATATAAAACAGAACAGCTCGGCTCTCAAACTCCTCCCGATTTTGCGGAAGCGACTGGTTCTTCATTGACCTTAACAACTCATGAAGTGTCATAAACAATTCTTTTACATCATTTGTTTTTGCATATTCTTGACTGATTTGTTCAAAAAAGTCTGCTATCACCGGTGCTTGATCTGGAAGATAGGAAATCATCTGGATGCTGTTGTAAATTTGGCGAAGAACTTGAGTTTGAAACTGACGCATCTGCACATAGTCAAGTTCATAGCTTGAAGATATCCCAAATGTATTTTCCATATTGGTAAGCGCTAGCACTTTCGCATTTTCTAACTGATTTTCTAATGACTGAAAACATGAGCCATCATAATTAGCTCGATCCAATGTTCGGATTCTTTCAGCCATTCTCTGTAAAATCACTCGAATTTGTTCATCCGCCTTCGTCATCTCGCATTCCCATTGATTTTTCTTTGGATGCAAATGAAGATTGAGTAGCACACCAATCCCTGCGCCGATTACAAACAGACCAATCTCATTTACTACCATTGCTGAATCCATTGTCTTTTCTGCGAGAAAATGTGTGATCAATACCGAATCCATTGCAATTGCTGCTGTCCACTTCTGTGTAAGACAAAGACCCGTAAACAGCAGTAAATACACACCAAAGGAGAATACCGTATAGCCAATCAAATGATAACACAAAAAGGAAATCGTCAGTGCACAGCAAAATGCGATTGCCCTTGCAAATGCAGTCTGTATCGTTTCCTTTTTGGTATTTTGTATGCTTAATATTGTGATAATTCCGGCTGTCGCACTATATTTTAACCCCAGACATGTAGCTAGCAAAATTGCGAGGATGGCTCCTGCCGTAATTTTAAATGTTTTTAAAAGCAACTCTGTATTATTTGCTTTCATCTTATATTACCTCGCGTCTTCTAAAATCCTACTTGGATTGTCCCTCATAATGCGACTTGTATACAGACGTCCCATATGCTTTTTTAAATACTCACAGCACTCTTCCAGTCTGGCTGTACGCCCTTTTAAATTATGAGCATCACTTGCAACATAGTGAAGCATATCCTCTTGCATTAGCTTCTTGCAAAATCGCTGAGCGCCCAGTCCATCTTTACCCAGCACAGCATCTGCATTCACTTGCATCTCACATCCCATCTCAATCAAATCTGCAATGAAATCAAAATCTTTCCTTGTCGCACGATAGCGCTCAATATGAGCAAGAATCGGACGGTAACCGCTTGTAAGAAGTGCATCCGCTCTCTCCTTTATGAAGGCTCTTGTGCTGCTGCTGGAAAATTCTGTAAGGACATAGTGTGAATCTGCTAATGTTGGGCGAAGTCCCTTGTCAAGTGTTTCCACCATTTCCATATTGGCATGAAACTCACAACCCAAATACAATCGAATATTCTTATTTCTTGTCTCATACACGAGATCATCATACGCATTCCAGATATCTTCCATATCCGGTTCAAACATTTCCTTTCGAAAATGTGGTGTCAAAATAATTGTCTCAACACCTGCCTCCATTTCCCTTTCGATTAGTTCGAGGGCAATGTCCATATTTTTTGCCCCATCATCCACTCCAGGAAGGATGTGGCAGTGAATATCATACAAATCTCTCATACTTTGCTTTCCTTTATTATCCTTTGTAAATCTTTGACTACTAGCTTTGCTCAAAAAGTTTCATTTACCCTATTTGCAACGCTATTCTAGCATTCTGCTCTCTTTCTTGTCAACTGTAAGAGACCAGAAAAAAGCTGACAAAAAAAGTCATTTGACCTTTTTGCCAGCTTTTCTGATTTTATTTATTTTGCTGCTATCTACGACTTGCACTGCTAGTATGCAGCTCTTGCAATTCTAAAGCCACGAGGTTTATCTCGTAACAATCTCTACCGGAACATTTAAGATCTTTGCTACCTTTAAGATGGTATCAATATGTCTTCCAGTTGCTGCTGCCATATGATGTGTCGGGCCTGCCTCACTCCAGCGGTTTACAAACTCTCTTGCACCGCAGGTGAAACGGGTTCTCATATTGGTATCGCCGAAGGAAAGGATCGGTCCATCCTCATTTACACCCTCTGCTACTACAAACTTAAAGTGTCCATCTTTATCCTGAGTGATTGCCAGGTAAGTAACAGGTCCTAAGTATGGATAGAACTGAGTCAGGTAACCGCCGCCAGTCTTTCCGTGGAATACCTTAACAATCTTCATCGTTGGCTTCTTTGCAGAGATATCAGCATCGCCACTTCCAGAATGACCGATAATGCAAATGTCATCGTTAAAGTCGATGGAATACATCTCGGAAAGCTGTCCGGTTCCGGAGATAGTCTTTAAGATACTCATTGCCATTGCAACCTTCATATCACCCTCTACTGCACAAGCGGTACCCTGCTTGATTAACATGGAGAATGCCGGGATTAACATACTGTCAAGGACACCTGCCTTACCCTGTGCAAATCCATCATAGTGAGATGCAATTAAACCAAGATGCTCATCCTTAACCCACTTCTCAAATGCAACAACATACTTTGCCATATCCCAAACCTTCTCGATGGTGCCGCCACCCTCGATCTCGAAGGTATCCAAGATATCCTGAGCCTTTGCGCGGATTGCATCCTCATCGGTCACATCATCTGCGATTGCCCACATCTTCTCCCAATCAAACTGCTTGGTATAGAGGAACATTCTGTTGTAAAGATTGGTCTCATCAATGTACAGATCCATCATACCTGGATACGGTCTTCCGATCTGTGCAATATTGGTATCACGGAATCTTCTTCTTACCTGAGCTGCCTTACACCAGTCTTCAATCTCTGCCTGAACAGCCGGGTCTCCACCCTCGACAACACCGGTGATTACTGCATGTCTCTTTCCAGCTCTCTCAAGGTCTGCAACTGCCTCGCCGACAGCGCCACATGCATAACCCTCGCCAAGCCAGGATGCAATATCGGTATGCTCATAGTCAAGTGCCTTTAACTTCTGAACATTGACAAGTACAACCGGAACATCCAGATCACGGATTGCCGGAAGCATGTTGTAGGAGGTTGCATAGGTCAGCATCTGAAGAAATACCAGATCAACATCTGCTGCACGGAACTTATCTCCTGCCTCCATTGCCTGCTCTTTTGTCGTTACCATTCCACCGTCAATGATCTCTACTGTATCCGGGATTGTCTTCTTGAATGCTGCATACTGAGCCTCAAACTCCGGTACGAGTGACGGAAACTGCGGAAGATATGCGCCCAGTGCGATGGAAAATACACCGACTCTTGCTTTTGTGTTTACTAACATAATGAATCCTCCATTCATTTATATATAATTTTTTCCATACTTGATGCTTACAAACTGCTCGATTGCTTCGCAACTCACATTACAGCACTATTATATAAAAATAATGTGCCAAAAGCAATCACTTTTGGCACATTTATCACCTTATTCCAACCGTTTTATCGATTATTCAAGTTTTTTTCGATTATTTTTTGTTGTTATTCCAAATGCAGATATACCAGTTACATGGTTATATTGGCTTGCCTTAAATTCTTTTGTATCCACTTCTGCATAGACACCTCCGACGGCCTCCACTTTTCTTTCCAATTCAAGCAGGAATCGCGCAGGCGCACGGTGGTTGATCGATTTCATTCTGCTCCTGTAACGCTTCAACCTCCTGTACTGTATTACTATCTTCATTTGCAAATGCAACAGTTGACACGGTGCTGAAGAGAGTCGCTGCTGAAAGAATCATTGCAAGTATTCTAGGTGTGATATCATTTCTTCTCATAGTGGCCTCCTCCTTATTTTATAGGTTCTTTTGAACTTGTCTTGTTCTTTTTGATGGCCTTAGTCTACCATACCAGCTAGGACAAACCATGGACAAAAAAATAGGAGATTCAGAAAATTTTTTAGTTTTTCTGAATCCCCATAATTATCTATATTTTATTTTTTTAATTAAACGTTGTGACTTGTATATTTACTTTTGATCATTCGGAATCAACCATAATCTCTTCGCCGCTGTCTTTGCCTCACTTCGTCTACTAACATCAAGCTTTGCTAAGATATGACTGACATGCGTTTTTACGGTCGGAAGCTTAATATCCATGATCTGTCCAATCTGTGCATTGCTCTTGTCTGCGCAAATCAGACGAAGAATCTGAAGTTCAGTTGCTGTCAGTTCATCCTCTGGCGATAAATGCGGTTGCAAAAAATCTGGATAAAACGAAGCCTGTGTTCGTATCGCCTTCATTAATCGCGTCATCCATTCATCCTCCTTTTTTACGGAAATTGTCTCCATCATTGGAAGGATGGCTGCTCCATATACACTGATTGTACGGATAAAATCAAATTCACGAGCTGTCTCAAGTGCTTTCTTTAAGCACGCCTTCCATTCTGAGTCTTTTTTTCGATTTAGTGCAATCGCTTTTAACACATTGAGATGAATGCCATCTATATATCTAGCACACTCTTTGCAATACAGCTCTAACGGTGCCAACGTAAAAAGCGCCGCCTCCAAATGACCTGCTGAAATCTCAGCCATTGCCTGTGTCAGATACTGATATCGCTTCATTACATTTAAATGTAGCGGATCCTTCGGTGCCTTCTCCCGATACCAGACTTCCGCCTCCTCTAGCTGATCCAGATGCAGATGAATCCGACAAAGCAGCGCATCAATATTCGGGAAAAATCGCCTCTCCCCTGCCTCCTCAAATCGCTCTCGAAGCATCTCTACCACATGAAGTGCATCGTCTGCATGCCCCATATCCACTTGACTTCTCGCCAAAAGACCCACAACGGCAAACTCAATATCTGGAGTTCCTTTCTTTTGGATTTCTCCGATATGTGAGACAAGAGACAGCACTCGGCTTGAGATATCCTCGCCCTTCTCAAATTTGCTCTCTGCAATTGCACAATCTGCCATTCCCACTCCATCTTTTCCCAGAACAGCCTCCACTGGAATACGGATCGTTTTATAAAGAAAATCATCCTTTTTGCTCCACGGTGAAAAATCCTTTCCACCATTCATCATACTTGGCAATGTACTTGTCACCGAAAAAGGCGGAAGCTTCACTTCTTTATTCATCATCAACCGAAATACTGCCGGAATTGTCTCTATTAGCTTATCCGTTCGCCTCTGTGGAAGAGAAATATCGAGCCATGCCATTCTACTTTTGATCTGGCGAAGCACAGCCGTCTGTTTTGCACATCTTTCGGCCATTAATTGTAACTCTTGATACCATCTCTCAGACCCTTCATAATCGGTACCAAGTGCACACAACATACTCATGCCCTGCATCAACGGTGGGGATTCTAGAATCTCCGATTCAGGAAGACTTCGATAATACTTTTCCATCTCACAGTAGTGTCCCATACCAGGGTGCAATTCTCCGTTTCGAACCAAAATCTCCGATACCTTTGAGTGGTCGCCACCCTTACTGTAGCATTCGAGCGCATGCACATAGTCTCCCTTTAATTCATAGTACAAGCCACCTCGATCTAACACTGCACTTTTCTTTTTCGGACTGTACTCACGCTCAAGCTCCCACAATAAAAAATCACGAAACTGCGGCCAAAAACGAAACTTACGCACATCATCATAGAGAAGCATTGTCGTATTTTTCTGAATCCACTCCAGCATCTGTCCTGCATTTGGATCACCACTTACCATTCTCGCAAGTTCTAAATCAAAGCGATCAAACGATGCAAGTTCAACCAATAATCTTCGAATCGGCGGATCAAATCGATCATAAATTGCCGTCTCAAAATAGAGGAACAACTCATGGAAAGAGTCTTTTACGATTTCTGAATTAAATGATCGCCCTCCAGCCATCTGTTTGACAGTTATAATAACACCAAGTGGATAACCGATTGACTCTTTTAAAATCCCACCAATCTGTGCATTCGTTAGCTCCATATCATAGGAAAGAAAGAACTGTCTGATATCCTCTCTGTCAAACAGCATCTCTTTTACGCCGATCACTGTCATATCACCGGTATACTCAAATGCTTTCAAAATTCCTGGTACCACACCGCGCGATAACAGCACAAATTTTTTCTGTGGGTTTGTGCGAATCAACTGGTTGAGTATCTGTAGATTTACACTTTCCTGCAAGATCTGCTGTAAATCATCAATGAAAAGGATGTCCCATTTTACCTTCGCATCAACAGATATCTCATCTGTTTCCAGACCATTAATGCGGTACACTTTCTTTCCTATTAAAAGTTCTTCTGCAACAGCTGTCTTTCCAAAACCACACGGTGCACTAAAAAAGAGAATACGCCCGTGCGCCAAAAAGGAATCAAACTGTTCTTGAATCATTGGTTTTACAAGTATATGTCTGTCCAAAAAAACCTGCTACTCAAAATATGTGTAAATATACTCATATTGAGAATTGTAGGTTCTCAC
>CAUCWU010000108.1 GCA_958446555.1 uncultured Lachnospiraceae bacterium
TCTATCATCCATATCTGATCTCCTTTCTACATTTTTCATGGTTTTGCCCAAGTTTCAATCCAATGAGCTGTAATTCTATCATGCCCAATTTGGTGGCTTTCACGCATTCGTGGCTTGTTTTTCCTGTTATCGCATGATATCATGATGATACCAGGGTCAAAAGCTCCAAGCCGTTCGTACTTGCACTAAAGGCTTAGAGCTTGGAACCCTGATACAGAAAGGTAGGCTTTTATGATTATTGCAGTTGATATTGGAAATACAAACATTGTAGTTGGTGGAATTGAACATGACCAAGTTTTGTTTACAGAGCGTCTCTCAACCCGCACCGATAAAACAGAACTTGAATATGCCATTGATTTTAAATTGATCTTTGAACTTTATCATGTTTCTGACTCGCAGGTTGAGGGAAGCATCATCTCTTCGGTTGTCCCTCCGTTATCGAATATTATTAAGACAGCTTTGGCAAAGCTGATTCCAACTGAGCCTCTTGTTGTTGGCCCTGGTGTCAAAAATGGACTTTCAATTCGCATTGATAACCCTGCTCAGCTAGGAAGTGATCTTGTTGTGACGGCAGTTGCCGCTATCGCTGAATACCCAGTCCCTTCTATCGTAATCGATATGGGGACGGCCACAACTTTTTCAGTTATCAATAGCAAAAAACAATACATCGGCGGTGCAATCGTACCTGGTGCCGCAGTTGCACTAAACTCACTCTCCTCTCAGACCTCACAGCTACCATTTATCAGTCTTGAAGCGCCAAAGCATGTAATTGGAAGCAATACAATTGACTGCATGAAAAGCGGATCTCTTTTTGGAAATGCTGCGATGATTGACGGCATGATTCGGCGTATCCGATCTGAGCTTGGTGAACATGCGATTGTTGTTGCCACCGGTGGCATTTCCCCTGCCATTTTGCCTTACTGCGAAGAAACGATCGCCTACGATCCCGATTTGATGTTAAAGGGACTTTCACTCATCTATAAAAAAAATCAAGTAGCTCGCTAGTATAAGAGCTACAGTTGCCGGGTTGCAAACGTCTTTTTCCAGTGATAAAATAATTAAAAACGATACTACTATGAGCAGGCAAACGGATATGCAAAACGATAACATGTTAACCGATTCTTCTGAAAAATTTTCAGAAATTTCGTTCTCACTCGAAGAAGTTCCTTGCAGTGTACAGCCGCTTACCTTCGATGATTCTCTGTGCATCGGCTGCGGAAACTGTGCCCGTGTCTGTCAGTGTGATATTCTCTTTCCATCTGATCAACAGGGGACACACCCAATTGTAAACTTTTTAAAAAGGCCACCCACTACCGGTTAAATCAGTAGCGGGTGGCCTTTTTAATTTACCTTAGAATTGAATTTTTATTTCAAAGATTTTGATTCAAAACTACTCAAGATTTTTTATTCAGCTGCCTTCTGAGCCTCCGGAAGCTTGGTGCTGTTTCCAGCCTGGAATGCTTCCAGTCTCTCATCAATAACATCCTGATAACCCTGATCTAAGTACTCCTGTGCATACTGCTCATACAGTGCGTCAAATTCTTCTGGTGCACACATGGTCAGCGCATCTCTGTACTCCTTGTACAGCTCGCCTAAAGTATTCTGATACTCGGACTGAGCACCGATTACTACGGAGAACTGGCAGTCACTTAAACCATACTGCTCAGCGATTGCAAGACGATCATAGTAGTACTGAGTGATATCCTCGGTGAAGTTCTGTGGCAGATCCTGCGGAGTATCAGCCTTGATGTTCTGCTCAACAGTATCAAAGGTTCTCTTCTCCTTTACGATACACCAGTAATCCTTGCTGTTGTTGTAGCCCTGCTTGTACTCGCCATCGTAATCACTAACGGTAACTGGGTTTCCGTCGTCATCTAAGTTGTAGTTCTCGCCCTCAATACCCCACTGGAAGGTGTACAAGTTTTCTGGCTGGCTTAACCACTCCATGTACATCCATGCAGCCTTTAACTCATCATCAGTAGCGGTGTTGGAGAAACCAACGATCATACCGAATGGGTTCTCTGCTCTCCATGCTGGAGCAGTAACGATACCATCATCACCAGACTCATCAATCTCAGAATAGATTGGGGTGATTGCTAACTTTCCATCTGGATTCTGATCATAGAATGCGTTCAGGAAATCGGTGCTTGCACTTACATAACCGCTGTAGCTGTAGCTCTTGCCGTTTACGAAGTTTGCCTTTGCAGTCTCGGAATCGATGATATAATACTCTGGATCGGTAATACCCAGGTTGTAATCCTCATTTGCTCTCTTTAACAGGTTGTAGTTTGGCTCCCATCCAAGTGCCGGGATGTTATAATCGCCGTACATAGCCCACTCTTCCTCGTTGCAAGGATAGGTTCTGTATGCCTGGTTCTGATCGGAACCAACACCAGTAAGCATTGCGCCTCCGCCTGGATGCTCACAGATGCCTGCATCCATAATCTTCTGCATTGCATCAAGATACTCGGCACGACCCTGCGGTACATGATTATATCCAACTTCCTCTAACCAGTCCATACGAACGAAGGTTTGGAAGGAATAAACGGTATCATAATATGGTCTCTCAGCCAGTGCAAAGTAGGTGTCGCCGCCAAGTGTGCTGTACATCAGACGTCCGCCCTCTTCCATGGATGCGTAGTAGGTTGGTGCTACTTCCTTGAAATCGTCCATGCTAAAGGTTGTCAGATAACCATCATCTGCCCACTGAGCTACCTTCGGGTAGTCATACTCCATCAGGATGGTCGGCAGGTTCTGATCTGCTGCAAGCAGTGCGTAGGATGTCATAACATCACTTCTGGTAATCGGAACGTACTCAACCTTGATGTTGTACTGATCACCAAAGTTCTCCTGAATCCAACCGGTCCAATAGTTGTTGGAAACATCCGGAACACCTTCAGCACCTCTGTCGTAAACTGGAACTCTCAGAGTCACGGTTTCTGCGAATGGTTCCCAGTTTGTTGTGGATGTTGCTTCATCTGCCATTGCCGGAATGCATCCTGCTACCATAGCACCTGCCATTGATACAGCGAAGACTTTGCGAAGATTCTTTTTCATAGTAAAATTCCTCCTTTTATTTTGTATTACAGTCCACTCAGCTTTTGACCGATCAGTGCACATAGGCCTAGGCTTTATGAACTGTAATTACGCATCATTATTTGATTACCCTTTGTTGTCAAACCCTTTGATGTCGCCCTTTTTATAGCCGATTAGCCCTTTACAGCTCCGATCATAACGCCCTTAACGAAATACTTCTGTAAGAACGGATATACACAGATAATCGGGATGGTTACGAACATGATACAAGCTGCCTGAAGTACCTCAGGTGTACTAGTAACAACTACCTCACCAGAAAGCTGTGCTGTCTGCGCCTCTGATGCAGAGGAAACAAGCTGGGACAGCTTATACTGAACCATCTTTAAAGACTCAGAACGGATATAGTATTTGTTATCTGCATATGCATTCCAACGACCTACTGCATAGAACAAAGACAATGTTGCCAAAATTGGCTTTGACAGTGGGAGAACAATCTTCCAGATGATCTGGAAATTGGTTGCACCGTCAAGGAATGCTGCCTCCTCCAAGCTGTCCGGGATATTGGACTGGAAGTAGGTCTTCATGATCAACATGTTATATGGTGCATAAATCAATGGAAGAATCAATACCCATACGGTGTCGAGCATATGTAAATCAGAATACAGAAGGTAAGTAGGAATCAAACCTGCACTGAAATACATAGGAAACATCAGGATAAAGGTAAAGAATGTTCTTCCCTTTAATCTCTTTCTTGACAGTGGATAAGCTGCACATGTACAAGCAATCATACCCAATAAGGTAAATAAAAGTGTTACAATTACACTGTAGATGAAGGAACGAACCATAGATCCGTCCTCAAAAATGGACGTATACGCATCCAGATTAAATCCGATTGGCCAAAAGCTAACTCTCTTTGCAAGAACTGCTGTGTTGCTGGAAACGGATTTCGCCAGCAAGTGAATAAACGGAATAACACAGGTCGCACACAGGATCACAAGGATGACCACCATCACGACGTCGCTGACATGAAATTTATTTATGGCTCTGCTGCCATCAGTAACAACGTCATTTTCTTTGTTTTTCTTTGCCATGACAACTCACCCTCCTTATAATAATCCTTCCTCGCCAAGCATCTTTGCTACACGGTCAGCTAAGATAACGAGTACAAGTCCTACCAGAGACTGGAACAAACCTACTGCAGTTGCCATACTAAACTTTGCGCTTGCAAGACCCTTGTCATAAATGTAGATTGCAAGCTGATAAGAGAAGTCCTTAACCTGCGTATTTCCGAACTGATCCAGACGCTCGTAGTTACTTCCCATAACCTTACCAAGATTCATGATCAGCAAAGTAACAACGGTTCCCTTGATACCAGGAAGAGTGATATGCCACATACGCTTCCAACGACCTGCACCGTCGATCATGGCTGCCTCATAAAGCTCGCCGCTGATACCGGTAATTGCTGCCAGATAAATGATGGTGCCCCAGCCCATTCCCTGCCATACACCGATTAGCAGATAGGTAACTGCCCAGTGCCATTTCTCTGTCAGGAATGGAATACCTGTTTGGATGATGCCTGCATTCATTAAGAATACGTTTACCATACCAGTTGATGGACGGAACATCTGATAAGCAACACTTCCGACGATAACCCAAGAAAGGAAGTGAGGCAGATAAAGAATTGTCTGCGTAACCTTCTTAAAACGTGGAAAGCGAAGTTCATTTAAGATCAAAGCTAAGATGATTGGCATTGGGAATCCAACAACCAAATCCAATAAGTTGAATGCGATGGAACTCTTTAATGCACGGATAAAGTCTTTATCCTTGAATACCTTCTGGAAGGTTCCCCATCCAACCCATTTACTTTCGGCATAACCCTTTGCAGGTTTATAGTCCATAAATACCATACGAATGCCGCCATATGATGCATAATTGAAGATCACAACTAAAGCAACCGGAATTAATAACAATAAATACAACTGCCAATCCCGTTTCAAAGCATTTGCCCAGGTCGTTTTTGTCTTTACGACCTTGTTACTTGTCGCTTTTGCCATAGTTAGTCTCCTCTTTTCTGTTTTTATAGTGCAATTTGTCACACTTGATTGTCTTTATTTTATCACACCCTATCATTTTTTCTAATCAAAGCTTATCGTATACTATGCAATTCCGACCATTTTTATATATTTTTCACAGAAGCTAGTCATTTTTTGTAACAACCATTCTATGGATATCAACTATTTGGGGCTGTTTTGATTTGACAAAGATGAACGATTCAGTTAAAATAAAACTATCCCTAACAGATGATTTTGCATAAAATCGACATTATTAACGGAGTACACTATGGCAAAACAAAAAAATATTATTACCGAATTTCGAAACTATCCGCTGCGAGTTGAGTTTCCGATCTTACTGTTAACTGGAAATCAGTGGTGGATTTCTGATATTCCAAGTGAAAATCTGCACTTTCATAACTGTCTTGAGATCGGCCTGTGCCATGAAGGAGAAGGCACACTGATCATTCAAAAAAAGTGCTATCATTTTTCAGCCGGGGATATCACTTTTATTGCAAGAAACATTCCTCACACAACCTACAGCGCACCGGGCACTCAGAGCCGCTGGACCTACCTCTTTGTAGATCCACAGGAACTTCTTGATCCGCTGACAGGAGGATATGCCAAGCAAACCTCTGAAATTCTTCGAAAGTTAACCACAGTACTTTTGATTCCAGCAGGTCACAGCCCGTCTATCTCCTTCTATTTTAATCAGATTTGCTACTCACTCCAAGAAAAGCCTGCCAATCATCATCTAAAGGTACGTTCTGATTTTCTTTCACTGATGATCGACACTGTCCGTTTCTTGCCTGATAAGCTTTCTGCACCAGAGACACCTGAAAGTGCCTCTACCTTATCCATCGTTCCAGCACTTGAGTATATCAAGCAAAATTATATGACAAGTTTCTCAATGGATTATCTGGCAGAGCTTTGTGGCTTAAGCCCGACTCATTTTAGGCGAATCTTCAATCTGGCAATGGGGCGAAGTCCGTTAGAATATTTAAATACCGTACGTATCAACAAAGCCTGCTATCTGCTTCGATCTACAGAGGATTCGATCTTAAACATCTCCGAGGATGTCGGTTTTCACTCGATATCAAGCTTTAATCGCTACTTTAGCCGCATGATCGGAATGTCACCGAGAGAATACCGCTGTTGTGACAGCGAGGATGAGCGCATCCAAAAATCCAAAATCATGAAATTTAACGGTTGGATGGAAGCCGAAAAGTAAAAAGTCGCCGCACAGCTTACTGCTATGCGGCGACTTTTTTCGCTCTTAAATATCTAGCATCTATCAATGCTTCGTTTCATTTCAACTTAGCATTTCACTTAGCCTTCTACTGGCTTCTTTCTTGGACGGCCTCTCTTTGGCTTCTCCACTGGTGCCTCTGGTGCTGCCTCTACCTTTGCAGTTTCAGTAACCTCTGCCTCAGCTGCCTTCTTTCTCGGACGGCCTCTCTTTGGCTTCTC
This sequence comes from uncultured Lachnospiraceae bacterium, assembly GCA_958446555.1. Classification (GTDB taxonomy): domain Bacteria; phylum Bacillota; class Clostridia; order Lachnospirales; family Lachnospiraceae; genus Anthropogastromicrobium. The sequence continues at coordinate 6,558 of CAUCWU010000108.1, forward strand.
CACTGGTGCCTCTGGTGCTGCCTCTACCTTTGCAGTTTCAGTAGCCTCTGCTTCAGCTGCCTTCTTTCTTGGGCGGCCTCTCTTTGGCTTTTCTGCCGATGCCTCTGGTGCACTCTTTTCAGACTGCTTTTCTTCAGCCTCTACTGCCTCTGTCTTTTTGCGGCGGCCACGCTTCGGCTTTGCCGGGGCTTCTGCCGTCTCCTTAGCAGCCGCACTCTCTTTTTTTGGCTCGTCGTCCTCAATTCTGCAGAATGCTGCCGCTGTACGGCTCGGCAAATATGCAAAGAATCCGGTTCTTCCGTCTGGAAGTTCAACTGTATTGTAGACAACCTCCTCAGAAATACGATCCTGTCCACCAAATCTTCCCTCATCAGAAGACAATACTGCATGATACTTTCCTGCCTTTGACACTGGAACAAAGTAACCTTCGAACGAACGATTCGGATGGAAGTTGAAGGTAAATACCACGCCACCCTTCTCATAGATCATCATATTATCCTGCTGATGTACCCACATATTGTATGGATTCTCATCCTCTAAGATATGATGCTCTTTTGTGAAGGAAACCATTGCCTTATCAAAATCATTCAACCAGCAATACTTCAAATTCGGATTGTCGACCAGACTCCACTGACGTCTGCAATAGTGATAACTCCAGCCATTGCCCTCTCTTGGGAAGTCAATCCACTCTGGATGACCAAACTCATTGCCCATAAAGTTCAGATAACCCTCACCGCCAAGTGTCATCGTGATGAAACGAATCATTTTATGAAGTGCCACACCTCTGTCGATGATGTAGTTCTGCGTATTCTTATCCATAGACCAGTACATTTCCTTGTCACACAGACGGAACATGATGGTCTTATCTCCTACCAATGCCTGGTCATGAGACTCTGCATATGCGATAACCTTCTCGTGTGGTCTATGGCTAGTCAACTCATGCCACAGCTTCCACATATCCCAATCCTCGTCCTTATATTCCTTTAAGAACTTGATCCACATATCCGGAATAC
>CAUCWU010000109.1 GCA_958446555.1 uncultured Lachnospiraceae bacterium
AATCTATATCGTGCTTGTTCCGATCTTAGAACTGTTTTTAAAGAAAAAATGTAGTCCTTTTGTCTGGATCAGCGTGGGGCTAGCACTTGTCGGACTCTATCTGTTAAGTGTGACTGACGGCTTTGACTCAATTGGAAAAGGTGATCTTCTTTTGATTGTCAGCTCATTTTTGTTTGCCGTTCATATTCTAGTTGTTGATTATTTTTCTCCTCGCTGCAACGGTGTAGCACTCTCATGCATCCAATTTTTTGTCTGTGCAATTGTATGTCTTGTCCCTGCATTTTTGTTTGAGCATCCTTCTTTTTCTTCGATTCTTGCTGCATGGGCACCGATTCTCTATGCTGGAGTGCTCTCATGTGGAGTTGGCTATACATTGCAAATCATTGGACAAAAAGGAATGAATCCGACAATTGCATCACTGATTTTAAGCCTTGAATCAACAATCTCGGTTCTCGCCGGATGGCTTCTTTTAGGGCAAACACTCTCTGCCCGCGAGCTTGCCGGATGTGGCATCGTATTCGTGGCAATCATTCTTGCTCAGCTTCCGTGGCCAAATAAGAAATAGTTACCGAGTGGAATTTTCACCAAAGTTAGAAAGGATTTATTTTTTATGGATCGAATACTTACCTACGAAGTCTCTGCCTCAGACAGCGATCTTCGCGCCGACCAATTTCTCTCGCGCAGAGGTTTCTCTTCCCATTTATTGACACGGCTTCGAAAAAATATGGATTATCTTCTGATCAATGGTGTGCCAAACCGCACCAATACCCCACTTCATATTGGAGATGTCTTGACAGTGACGATTATTGAGGAGCACTCTTCTTACCATATACCACCAGTTGAGCTTCCGCTTTCGATTGTCTATGAGGACGAAGACATTTTAGTCGCCAATAAACCAGCCGGTATGCCGATTCACCCGTCAATGGACAATTACTATAATTCTCTGGCAAATGCACTCGCCTGGTATTATCGTGACAGTGGCAATTTTATTTTTCGCTGCACGAACCGTTTGGACCGTGACACCTCTGGCCTTACTGTGATTGCAAAAAACATGCTCTCCTCTGCGATTCTTTCAGATATGGCTGTTCACCACACAATCACACGCGAATATCTGGCAATTGTGCGCGGTGTGGTCACACCTGCCTCTGGCACAATCACAGCTCCACTCTCTCGAAAACCCGGATCTATCATTGAGCGCTGCGTAGATTTTGAACACGGGGAACAAGCAGTCACACACTACAAAACAGTGAAAACACAAAATGGGCACAGCCTTGTCTCGCTCATTCTCGAAACAGGCCGCACCCACCAGATACGAATTCATATGAAATATTTGGGCTTTCCTCTTGTCGGCGATTACCTTTATAATCCCGATATGGAATTCATCACCCGCCAAGCCCTCCACTCCTGCCGCCTCTCCTTCTCTCATCCAATCACAGGAAAACCGCTCTCCTTTGAGGCTTCGCTTCCGGATGACATGAAGCATGTGCTAGGAGAATGCTGATGCAAAGTGGGCTGTTCGTAATACTTGGCAAGGGCTTCGACGATTGTGCTTTACTCCACATTTTTGAGTGCATCCGTCATCGGAATTGCCTTCACTTTTCGGATCTGGAAGAACGAAATCACTGCATAGGTGATCAGTCCTGCCGCCAATACCTTTAGAAGATCCACTGGCTCCATATAAAATTCCAGATAACCAGAATACGAAGCAAACACAATTTCGCAGATTGCCTTTAACGCTACAATACTCAACCAAATCGTAACCACAAGTGACACAACCGATACAATTGTCGTTGTTCGAATATACAAGCGGTTAATCTCTTTGTCGCTGTAACCCAAAATCTTTGCCATTGAGATTGACTGTGCATTTTTTTCGATAACAACCTTTGAGAGCAGATACAGTAACAGTGCAAACATGATCACGCCAAAGCCCTGATAGAGGACAGCCATGCCGCCCATTGACAATCGAAGCTGTCTGCTCGTCTTTGTCAGATCCTCTTTTGTGATGGACATTGCGATATTTTTCTGAGTCAAATCGGTCAGCTCTTCATTGGAAAAATAGCCTGGGTAGAAGCTTCCCTTTTCAAACGTATTCTCAAATGCATCGCGACTTAAAAATACAGCAAGTGAAGCAGGATAGGTATAGATGCCAGTGACGGTAAATGAATAGGTACCGTCTCCGTATTCCTCCTGCAAGGTAATTGTATCTCCAGCTTTTACATGATGCTTATTGGCATAGGCATTTGAAATTAAAACATCATTAGCAGACAGCGTACTCTTTATATAGGCGCTGTCTTTTTGTATGCCATAGACCATCACTTCCTCGCTCTTTATGCGGCCTTCTTCTGTTTTTAACACGGTCACATCATAGCTTTCAGCATTTGGATTGGATGTCTCTTCGTCACTGACTAAGACATATTGATGCTCTGCCAACAAATGAGTCGTAATTTCATTCTCAAAATGGTCAAGAAGCGGTCCAAACATAAAGCCAAATAGTAGAACCAGATTTGCAAAGAAGATTCCGACAAATAGAATGATATAGTTTGGAATATTCTGAAACAAAATTCGAAGACGAAATCGCTTCATGATCGGAATCGTTGTCTTTAGGCGAAATGCCTTTTTCTTTTGTCTGCGGCTTAAATCTTTGCGCAGGAATCGAAGCGGCGACAGACTCAGCTTATTGGCAAGCATGATAAAGTTAATTACAAACATCAGGATTACTGGAATCACAGTTGTCCTGATAAATGCGTCTGCATTCCATATTGTCACATAAGTTGGCAAACTATAGCTTGCATAGTAGAGATCTGCCATATAGCCTTTAAAGACTGTATAGCCTAAGATGTTTCCAACTACTGCCGCAATCAATATAATAGCCATCGGCATCGCCATATAGTGACAAATCAGCTCAGCTTTTGAGTAGCCTGATGCGCGAAGCGTACCAATCACCGTAGATTCCTTTGAGATTGTATTACTGGTTGTGACGGCAAATACAAATGCAATGATCACAATAACAATATACAAAAATACTGACATCATTGTATTGTCGCCTTTAATATCATCACCGGTAAAAATAATTGCTTGGTTGGCATATTCTGGAATGAAATTTTCAACCCCATTCAAATTCAAAAGTGCATTCAGATACAACGTCTTTAAGAAGGCTTCGCCAAGCTTTTTTGCCTCTTTGTCATCGGACGGACGATTCTCATAAAGCCAAGAATAGCTATAGTGAAGGTGATCATCACTGATTTGCTCAAATCCCTCTTCTGTCATGATTGCCACACCAAAACGCATTGCATCAAACATCATATCTGATGTAGAAGAAAACATAGCACTGTAATCAGAAAGAGCTACAAGTCCACAGATCTTATAGGAACCATCGCTAAGCTCCATCATGTCGCCAACAGAAAGCTTATTATTGACAGCATACATACGATCAATTGCTATCTCATCGTTCGCCTTTGGAAATGCTCCTTCCATTAAGCACTCCAGATTGATATCGGTACGTTTCTTAAAAATACGTAGCGTACTATCAACATTTTTTGTAGTCTCTTCCTTATAAAAATTTGGATAGACAACAGTTCCATCCTTTTGCAAGGCTTTCAACAATCCATTCGATGCCTCTTTTTTGACCTCGAAATTTCCATCCTCAATGTTATATTTTTCAAAGCTCTCGTCATAGGCAATCGACATACTGCCACTTGCAACCAAGAAACCAGATACCAGCCCAATTACACCTGCAAGAAAGATAAATAAAGTCAGATATTTTCCTGCTTCACTCTTTAATTCACGAAGGAATCGCTTGTTTAATGGATTTGATTTTTTCTTTACCATTCCAGATCCTCCGCTGCCACACGCTTTTCATTGCGATAGTTCTCACGAATACGGCCATCATGAAGCTTTATTACTCGATCTGCCATCTGCTCAATTGCATTGTTGTGCGTCACCATCACAACCGTGTTTCCGTATTTGCGATTTACCTGCTCGATCAGTTTTAAGATCTCCTTTGAAGTCACATAGTCGAGCGCACCTGTCGGCTCGTCGCAGAGAAGAATATCTGGATTTTTGACGATTGCTCTTCCGATTGCGGTTCGCTGCTGCTGTCCACCAGAAAGCTGATTCGGCAATTTGTGGCGATGCTCATACAGGCCAAGTGTTTTTAATAGATCGTCAACGTCAAGCGGATTATCGCTTAAGTAAGCACCAACCTCTACATTTTCTTTGATATTTAAATTAGGAATTAAATTGTACATCTGAAATACATAGCCAAGGTGCTTTCTTCTGTACAATGTCAGCGCCTTTTCGTCCATATCGGCTGTCTTCTCACCGTTAATTGCAATATAACCACTGTCTGCGCTATCAATTCCACCAATAATGTTAAGAAGAGTTGATTTTCCAGAACCGGAAGGCCCAAGCAACACGCAAAATTCCCCTTTTTCAATTTCCATATCAATTCCCTTTAGCACTTCAATACGACTATCACCCTCACCGAAATGCTTTTTGATTCCTTTGATCTCAAGAAACATATTGTTTCCCTCCCTTGATGAGTTTTATTGGTTAGTACTATCTAACTACGTATTATACGTGCTTTTATAAAGAAAAACAACCAGTACTATTGAGAGTTTTTCTCATTAAGTACTGGTTGTTTGCATATTGATATAGCTTGTAAAATTACGCTTCTGGTACTACAATCAGGTCTTTTGTAAAGTGATTGAGTACCTTGCATCCGTCTTCGGTGACGAGTACGAGATCTTCGACACGTACGCCGAAGTTTCCGGTTAGGTAGATTCCTGGCTCGATAGAGAAGGTCATACCTGGCTTTAATACATCGGTGTTTGCTGAGGAGACATCTCCTGCCTCATGAACTTCCTGTCCGATGTTATGTCCGGTACGATGTACAAAATATGGACCGTAGCCTTTTTCTGTTATGTAATCTCTTGCTGCTGCATCGACATCACAGAAGCGAACACCCGGCTTTACAGCTGCAATTGCGCGCTCGTTTGCTGTCTTTACGATGTCATAAACTTTCTTTTGCTCTTCGCTTGCTGAACCTAAAAATACAGTTCTTGTCATATCGGAGCAATAGCCGTTCCACAGACAACCGATATCGAGAATGACACTGTCTCCTGACTTTCCGGTGGTATCGTCGTTGCTATGGTGTGGATCTGCTGCATTTGCACCGTAGCAGCAGATTGGGTAGAAGGAAAAGCCCTCTGAACCAAGATCATGATAAATCTCAAGCAGCTTATCGGCAAGCTCCTTTTCGGTGTAACCTTTGTTGACTTCTTTAATCAGGCGCTCTACTGCCAAATCGTTCAATCTGGATGCCTCAATCATGAAGTCCTGCTCTTCTTTTGTCTTGATTTGGCGAATCTTATCAATGATATAGGAGCCATTCTTGTAGGTCAGATTTGGACGAAGCTCCATCAGACGAAGTAAAAACTTTGCCGCCCAATTTTTGTCGATGCCAATCACACCGTTTTCTGCAATCTTTTCTGAAAGAATTGCAACGCAATCATCTACATCATCAACATAGGTAACTGGCCATACTGGATGCTCCCCCTGCGGATACAACTTACTGATCACCATATTGACCTGTTTGGATGCTACATCAAATACAAGAACCATCAGGCGCTCGCCTGGATTCATCAGACGTCCCATCAGATAATTGATTGAGGCTGGATCGCTTACGATCAGCTGATCCATACCGTTTTCCTTCATTGATGCGAAAACTTTTTCTGCTCTCTCCTGAAATATCATGTTACCTTCCACCTTTCGTTTTACGAAAATCCCTCTCGGTGAAGTGATTGCCGACGAGCCTAACCGCTTCGCTTTACGGCGTCGTCGGCAAAGCACATTCACCTTTGGGCTTTGCCTAATATATGAATCTTATTTATTTCTCCACCGGTGTCGGTCTGGACCAGTCGAATACCAATCTTGAATCAATCAGTGCTGACAGACGATCGACTGCGCCGGAAGCCGGATCTACATAGGAGCTGATTGCCTCCCACATACGCTGTCCATCTACGTTTGCACGACCCATACGGAAATATTCTGTTCCTAACTGTGTCCATCCAAGATTGGAATCGACACTGCAGAAATAGCTAAAGCCAAGCTGCTTTAACAACTGATACTTTGCATTGTTCGGATCGTAGCCTCTCCAAGAACCTTCGTAGAGATCTTCTCCCTGTGGATAAATGATGATGTCCACATCGCCTAAAAGTGGCTTTACCTCGCGATCCCACAAAAGGGCATCAGACTCGAAGCGCTCATAGGAACCAGAATCACCAACCTTATTGTGGCCCCAAGTATGGCTTGCAAACAACCATCCGTCATCGCGGCAAGCCTGTGCAACCTGCTTTGCACTCTCCTTATCCTGCTCGATGTTTGGATTTTCCTGATACATCGTCTGCTTTTTCTTTGTATTGTTCTCTAGATTCCAAGAGAAGTATTCGCCAAAATAATCGCAGTTACTGTTATACCAGAAATCACTGGTACGATATCCAAAAATCCCCTCATATCCAGTCAATGCAATGATACCCTTTGCACCGCGGTAGGAAAAGTCTGGGTGTGTCTCGATAAAGTCGTCCAAAATCGGAACCACATCATAGGAACCATAGATCACACTGCCGTCCGGATTGGTGTACTCACTTGTTGGCTTCCCATCCTCGCCGACAACAAGCTTGCTGGCGAAACCATGACCTGTCATGTACTCATAGTAGCTGACATCATCAACTGATAAAACAAATGGCTTTTTGCCTGCTGGTAAATAGATTGGCTGATGCTTCATCACCTGAGTGCCGTCTGCCTGTGTCTCATAGGATGCAACATCATAGATGCTGACAAGCACATAGCCTCTGGTGTACATCTCCTCAAGAATACGGCAGAACTCATCTACAGTAGTCATAACATAGTTGTAATCCTTGACCTTATTCATGCCGTCCTGCTTGCTGATCGCGATGTTGTCATCAAATGCTCTGCTAGTATCAACTACTAATGTATGGAAGAAGATGTGAGGGATTGTGCTGTTATCTGCGTAAACAACAGCCTCGCTCTTTCTCTGCTCATAATCGGCAATCGCTGCTGTATAGGCAGCATTGCTCTCGTAACCAGATACTGACTGAATCTTTGCGATCGCGCCATCATAGTCATACATTGCTGCTAAGTAGTTTGCATCATCCAACACGGTGTCGCCTGTCTTTTCAAGCACATACTCCCATGCTGGTTCTGTCTCCATGGAACCCGGTTCGCGAGCTGGGATCACCATATTGCCGTTTGCATCGGTTTCATAGGTCTGTGGCTCCATCATCGTCGGCTGTCCTGCTGCCTCACTCTGACCTGCCACTTCCTGTGACTGTGCTGCCTGTGACTGGACAGCCTCAGTCTGATTTTCCTCATCAGCTGCTGCACTTGTCTGTGCCACTTCCTGCGTATCAGCTGGAACCGTTTGAGATACCGTCTGAACATTATTTCCACCAAATCCGACTGTCTCACCATTTCCGACACGGATGAGCTGCAAGATTAAAACGCCAAGTACAGCAAACAAAAGGATCAGAACG
>CAUCWU010000110.1 GCA_958446555.1 uncultured Lachnospiraceae bacterium
TAAGGTATTGTAGAATAAAATTCCAGTATTTTTGATCGGAGAGTCATAGCTGATCAATGCAACCTCGCCTAAATAACAGCTTCCCTCATCAAATTCAACAAGGCTCTTTAATACATCCTGTTCCTTCTTTGCACCGTAATCAATAACCTTGCCATCCTTAAACTCCAGCCAAAAATCTTCAATTAATTTTCCCTGATAGCTAAGAGGCATTGATGCATATACCTTTCCATTTACACCTGTCTTAAGCGGCATGCAAAAATTTTCCTCAGTCGGCATATTCGGGTTGAATAACACTCCCTTTGTGGAATACTCACAGCCACCGCCCCAAACATGATTCTTTACAAGCTCTACTGTCAGATCAGTACCAAGTTCATTGGTAAAGTGAAGTGCCTTGAAATTATACTCATTTAACTTTTTTGAATGACCAAGGATCTCCGCATTATGTTTATTCCACTCTTCTACTGGATCATTCTCCTCATTCACACGCACACTCATTAAAATAGCATCCATGAGTGCCTCAACTGCTTCGTCTTCTTTTTTATCTGGGAATACCTTATTAGCCCAGCCTGCTGATGGCAGTGCCACAATACTCCACTGACCATCATTGTTCATAGTATATTTCTTTAACGGTGCATTCTTTTTGCTGTATGCAGCCTGAACACGCTGGATCTTTGCTGGATCAATGTCCTTCATCAGACCTGGTGTATCAGAAATCACATGAAGATAACAGCATCCTTTTTTATGCTCCCAGTCTGTCATATCGTACTTCCACTGAGGAGTCTCCTCTAACGTCTCTGTACTTGCATACTGATAATTCATCAGATTATCCTGCTCATCATGCCAGTTTATTTTAACGTATCCGGCACCAGCCTCATATGCTGCCTTTACGCACATTCTTACAAACTCATAATCAGTTACTGATGCGCTGATTACAAGCATCTGACCTGACTGAACATTTACGCCGCTCACTACTGCCAGCTTTGCGTACTTTTCCATTACTGCCTTACTAGCCATTTTTTCTAACCTCCCTATTTTGTCTCGTAAAGAGACATTCGCAATCCACTTTCACGACTGCATTCAAACTATGTCTGATTCAGACATACTCATTCTTAGTATAACAGATATCAGCAGAATTGGGAATATTATAGAAAAATTTTGGATGAAATTTGTAAACTTCCATCATTTTGATAAGAATACGCATTGACTTCAAGTGCCCTTGAAGCAGTATAATAAAAATACTAATTATAGAAAGGATGGATTTTTATGGACACAATTTCTCTGAAAACAAAAACAGCACTCGTAACAGGAACGGATCATGGTGTTGGATTTTCTCTTGCAAAAAAGCTTCTCTCACGCGGCTATTTTGTAATCGCAGTTCGTGTAGATGAAACAGAAAATCAAATTGATGCTTTACAATCTTCATATCCTGATCAAATGGCAATTGTCTGCGCCGATATCGGAAGTGATGAGAGTGTTTTGAAAGCTTCAAATGATATCAAAAACATGACTGATCACATTGACCTTTTAATTAACTGTGCTGGGATCCTTGGTGACATGAGCAAAAATCTAGGTGATGATCTTGACTTTGATGAAATTTCACGTGTGATAAATGTAAATGCCATCGGTACGCTTCGCATAACCAATGCTCTTTCTTCACTTGTATTAAACAGTACTGAAAAAACAATTGTAAACATCTCTTCTGAGGCCGGAAGCATTGCCGATTGTTGGCGCACCGGATGGTTTGGCTATTGTATGTCTAAGGCAGCTAATAATATGCAGTCTGCTCTTGTTCACAATAATATGAGAGAACTTGGCGGCAAAGTCTTTGCAATTCATCCAGGTCATGTCGCTACCTATATGCGCGGTCATCTTGACACGACTGCAAAGATCACACCAGATGTTTCTGCGGAAGGAATTTTACATGTTGTTTTGGATATGCCTCATCCAATTAATTCACACCCACTTTATCTGGATTACACGGGAAAAGAGCTTTTGTGGTAAAGTAAACATTTATTTAAGCAAACATGAAAGGATAACAAACTTATGAAAAAGAAAATTCTTGTAATAGGAAATTACAATGACGCAATCTATCATGGCTTAGCAGGTGTTGACAAGCGCCTGACCTCCATTTTATCAGACTACGAACTCATTTGTACCGACGATACTTCAAAACTTCTCACCTTAGAAGAAGATCATATTTCAGGTATCATCTCTTATCTTGATATCTGGAAATCAAAGCTTTGCGATGACGAAGCTAACGCTTTTGAACATTTCGTAACAAACGGCGGTGGTGCACTTTTACTTCATAATGGAATTAGTATTCAAAGTCAGGATCGTCTCTTAGCGCTGGCTGGTGCAAAATTTCTTGGTCATCCACAGCATGAGGTTATACACTTCGAACCATCAGCTCATCCTGTAACAGAAGGCTGCAAAAGTTTTTCTCTTGATGAGGAACCTTATCAATTTGAGCTTGTGCCAGATAACAAAGAAATAATCCTTACCTACCAGTACAAAAATCAGAAATATCCTGCCGGATGGTGTAAAAACTCAGGTAAAGGACGTCTGATTTATCTTTGCCCTGGTCACACGCCTGAAATTTTTGACTGCCCACAATATCAACAGCTTATACGCAATAGTATGGATTGGACGCTTAACGGTTGAAAAAGGTTAAAATAGATCAAGTGTTTTTCGTCATTTTTGCACAAAAACAGTTTTTTAAATATTTTCGTCACTTGTAAGGAATATTATTCCATGATATGATAGTTCAAGGTTCTTAACCAATATTACTATTTTAGGGGTGTATTATGCAGCAAAAAAAGAATAGCTTCAGCGGCTCGATTGGTTTTGTCCTTGCAGCTGCCGGAAGCGCAGTCGGTGTCGGAAATATTTGGCGCTTTCCGTATCTTTGTGCCAAAGATGGTGGAGGATTATTTCTAATTATTTATCTAGTTTTAGTTCTTACATTCGGTTTTGTTCTTTTGACAACTGATATCGCAATTGGACGAAAAACAAAGAAAAATGCATTGAATGCCTATGCCGCAATAAGCAGCAAATGGAAATTTCTTGGATATCTTACTTTCCTTGTTCCAGCACTGATCATGACCTATTACTCTGTAATCGGAGGCTGGATCGTCAAATATTTAACTGCCTATGTAGTTTCCGGAAGCAAGGCACCAGCACAGGATGGTTATTTTACTTCCTTTATCACATCAACAGCAGCGCCAATTGTATTTATGTTTATCTTTCTGGCTTTAACTGCGTGGGTTGTTTATCTTGGTGTAGAAAAGGGAATTGAAAAATACTCTCGCATTTTAATGCCAATTCTTCTTATTTTGATTATCGGCATTGCAATCTTTTCCTTAACGCTTTCTTATGAGGCTGAAGACGGCACAGTCCGCACTGGTCTTCACGGCTTATCAATCTATCTCATTCCAAATGTAGAAGGTCTGACCGTTAAGCGTTTTCTGGAGATTCTGCTTGATGCGATGAGCCAGCTTTTCTTCTCCTTAAGTGTTTCTATGGGTATTATGATCACATATGGTTCTTATGTAAAGGATGATGTAAATTTAAGCAAGTCCATCAATCAAATTGAGATTTTTGATACCGGTGTTGCCTTTTTATCTGGTCTTATGATCATCCCTGCTGTATTTGTTTTCCTTGGCACAGACGGCATGACCTCTGGTCCTAGTCTGACCTTCCTTTCACTGCCAAAGGTATTTGCTTCAATGGGCGCTGCCGGTCGTTTTGTTGGAATTGCATTCTTCTTGATGCTTGGCTTTGCGGCGCTGACTTCCTGTGTTTCGGTTATGGAAACACTTGTCGCCAACTGCATGGAGCTATTCCACAAATCCAGAAAAAAGATGTGTGCAATCATCGGTTGTTACTCACTTGTAACTGCCGTCATCATCTGCTTAGGCTACAATGTCTTCTATTTTGATCTGAAGCTTCCAAATGGTTCCGTTGGACAGCTACTTGATTTGGCTGACTACATCAGCAATAGCTTTTTGATGCCGTTTATCTCGCTGCTTACCAGCATTTTAATTGGCTGGGTTATCGGACCTAAGTGGATTACAGATGAAGTCACCAAAAATGGTGAGTCGTTTAAAAGAAAAAATCTCTATGGCATTTTAATGCGCTATGTCGTCCCTGTTGTGATGTTAATTTTATTTTTCATGTCTACCGGACTGTTGGATGTTATTTTTAAATAATCAAAAGAAACAAGAGGATACGAGCAAATCACTCATATCCTCTTTTAAAATCTCAATATTTAAAGCACTCAAATTTTATTTACTGTCTTTCCAGAAATTCCAGGCTCTGTCATCTGGATTGGATCCATAATCTCATCCATCTGCTCCTTTGTAAGAAGACCCTTCTCAATGATCAGCTTTCTTACAGACTCACCTGTTTTAATAGCTTCCTTCGCAATCTCAGCCGCCTTCTGATAACCGACATATGGACAAATCGCAGTGATAATTCCAACACTATTCTCAACGAAATAGCGACAGCGGGTTTCATTTGCTGTAATACCGATTACGCAGTTATCTACAAATGTATTTACGGCATATGCAATTGTATCAATCGACTGGAACAGACAATAGAAAATAATTGGCTCAAATGCATTCAGCTCTAACTGTCCTGCTTCTGCTGCCATTGTAATTGTCATATCGTTTCCAATAGCATTAAATGCTACCTGATTTACAACCTCAGGAATAACTGGATTTACCTTGCCTGGCATAATGGAAGAACCATTTTGTTTTGCTGGAAGATTAATCTCTCCAAAACCTGCTCTTGGTCCCGAAGACATAAGACGAAGATCGTTTGCTATTTTTGACAGTGTAACAGCACATGCCTTTACTGCACCAGATACTGCTACGAAAGAATCAAGGTTCTGAGTTGCATCAATCAAATCATATGCCTGAACCAAATCCATACCGGAAATTTCGCTTAAGTTTGGAACAATGCGACGAAGATAAGATTCATCTGCATTTAATCCAGTACCAACTGCTGTACCGCCCATATTCAAGGTACGCATCTCATCCATTGCCTTATCCATACGATTCAAATCGCGTAAAATTGCAACACTGTATGCCTTAAATTCCTGTCCCAGACGAATCGGAACTGCATCCTGCAGCTGTGTTCTTCCCATTTTGATAACGCCATCAAACTCATCTGCCTTCTGCTCTAAAGCACTGTGAAGACGAAGCAGCTGTTTTTTAAGCTTCTTTAACAGACGAAGAGATGTCATCTTTCCTGCCGTCGGAATAACATCGTTTGTAGACTGTCCACAGTTAACATGATCATTTGGATTAACAACGGAATAATCACCCTTCTTTCCGCCTAAAATCTCAATTGCTCTATTTGCAATAACCTCATTTGCATTCATATTTAAAGAAGTTCCTGCACCACCCTGAATCGGATCAACGATAAAATCCTCACGAAACTTTCCTTCAAGGATCTCATCACATGCCTGAACGATTGCCTGTGTACGTCTCTTGTCAAGAAGACCTGCCTCACAGTTTGTGATTGCTGCTGCCTTCTTGATGTAGGCCAAACTGTTAATAATCTCTGGGTGCATATTTAATCCTGTAATATGAAAATTCTCTGCTGCACGCAGTGACTGTACACCATAATAAACGTTTTCCGGCACATCCTTAGTTCCAATTGAGTCTTTCTCAACACGAAACTCACTTTCTTTCTCTGCCATATCCTTCATCCCTTCTGTTTCCTTATATACCTTTTCATTCATTTCTTATTTCCTCCACTTTATCCCTAATAGCCCTTTGGAATATTTTTAAGATTTAATATCTTCCTCTTGTTTTCATTATAGATTGCCAGTACAATATAATCAAATACATATACTTTTATAGTTATTATAGTGTCTATATTATAGTATTTTTTATGTTTTTTACAAAAACAAACACGACAAGGATGGTATTTTTTATGTTTCAGGGAATGGAATATGTTTATCAAGTTTATAAGGATAAAAGTTTTTCAAAAGCGGCTGCAAACCTTTTTATTTCACAGCCTTCTTTAAGTGCAAATGTAAAACGCGTAGAAAAAAAGATTGGCTTTCCTATTTTTGACCGTAGCACAAAGCCGCTTTCTTTAACAGAATGTGGAAAAGAATATATTTGCTGTGTTGAAGAAATTCTTGCAATTGAAAAGGGATTTTCGCAGTTTGTCCATGATTTTGGCAATTTGGAAACAGGAACTCTAACGCTTGGCGGCAGCAATCTGTTTTCATCATGGATTTTGCCATCTCTCATCTCAAACTTTGCAGCTCGTTACCCAAACATTAGAATCAATTTAATTGAAGAAAATACTACACAGTTAACTGAACTTTTACAAAAGGGTATTGTCGATTTGATTTTAGACAACACAACTCTTGACTCTTCAGTATTTGGCAGCAAATTATTTAAAGAAGAACATCTTGTGCTGGCCGTCCCGCGCTCTTTTTCAATCAACAGCGAATTAACCTCCTTTCAGATTCCAAATGATCTGATTGAGCGAAAAGATTTCCAGATGGATTCTGTGCCAGTTGTTCCGCTTCGTTTATTTTCAGATCTTCCATTCATTATGCTGCGAAATGAAAATGATACCGGCAGACGTGCCCGTCTAATTTGTCAGGACAGCAATTTCAAACCCAATATCATTTTAAATATGGATCAGCAGATGACTGCTTATAACATCTGCCAATCTGGTCTTGGAATCTGCTTTATAGGTGATATTATTTTGAGCCGTATTCCACACAACAAAAATGTAGTCTATTATCGGCTTCCTACTCAGCACAATACAAGACGCGTCTGCTTTTATTGGAAAAAAGGACGTTATTTTTCGCGCGCCATGGAAGAATTTTTAAATGAATGCTGTCTTATTGATGAATCTTCCAGTGTATTTACATGAATGAAGTCTCCACGCCCATGCAATACACTGCCCTACAAACGTGGTACCCTGCCGGATTTGATATATAAAAAATGGACTGCAACCTGTTTTCACAGATTACAGCCCATTTTTATTTTTACCTTAAAAAGTTACTTAATTACTTATTGTTTAATGCAGCCTGTGCAGCAGCCAGTCTTGCGATCGGCACACGGAACGGTGAGCAGGATACATAGTTTAAGCCTACCTTATGGCAGAACTCAACGGAGCTCGGATCACCACCGTGCTCACCACAGATACCGCACTTTAAGTTCGGTCTGGTAGCACGTCCCTTTTCAACTGCCATCTTAACTAACTGGCCTACACCCTCCTGATCCAGTCTTGCAAATGGATCGGACTCGTAGATCTTTGCCTTATAGTAAGAATCTAAGAACTTACCAGCATCATCACGGGAGAAACCGAAGGTCATCTGAGTTAAGTCGTTGGTTCCGAATGAGAAGAACTCAGCTTCCTCAGCGATCTTGTCAGCGGTCAGTGCAGCACGCGGAATCTCGATCATGGTACCGATATGATACTGCATGTCAGAATTCTTTTCCTTCT
>CAUCWU010000111.1 GCA_958446555.1 uncultured Lachnospiraceae bacterium
GCCAATGACATCAAAAATCCCATCAAAACTACTTTTTTTGCATTTCTGAAATTTTCCCAAATAAGCGGCAATAAGAATCCAAGCGGCATAAACATAATAATATTTAAGATATATGTCATTGCACCTTCGGAAGAAAATGGAATCAGATTAATACTGTTATCCAGCTTTCCATAAGTAATCAGATCCCAAATTGTTCCAATTCCTGCGGCTTCCTGCACTGCAAGATACCCATAAAACATATAAATATAAATCCAGATAATATGTCGTGTCTTGTACGCTTTATCTGCTATCATTCCTTTATTCCAAATCAGCCATACCGTTCCCGGCAATAAAAAACAAACCAGTGAATATATATAATATTGCATTCTTATTTCCTCCTGTTTCCTGTTTGCTTTTTATTATATTGTTTTACTAATTAAGATTCAATTCGATAACGGATTAAGATTTCATTAAGAAAAGAACAATAAAAAAAGACTCCTCGAGCAGATGCCTGATGCAGGTCATCTGTCGGGGAGTCTCATAAAAATATCAGAAATCCAATACACCAGAAAGTAATTGGTTTCCACTACCTTCTGGGATCGCACTCCTTATGCGTGAATACCGCGGTTCTCGTCACCCTTCTCATTGGTTCCGAACTCGTAATCGTTGCCTGGAAGAATTGCATTCATCACAATACCTGCAATTGCTGCAATTGCAAGCCCTGTCAGCGTAATAGAAGCTCCACCGATTGTGAATGTAAGTCCACTTGAAAATCCCAGTCCGCTTACCAGAATCACAGCAGCGATAATTAAGTTTCTGGACTTTGTAAGGTCAACCTGATTTTCTACAACATTTCTGATACCAATTGCAGAAATCATACCGTAAAGCATAAAGGAGACACCTCCGATGATTGCTGACGGAATTGATGCGATGATCTCTGCTACCTTCGGGATAAAGCTTAAAATAACAGCAAAGGCTGCTGCAATACGGATGACACGCGGATCGTAAACCTTGGAAAGCTCCAGTACACCGGTGTTCTCACCATAGGTTGTGTTAGCAGGACCACCGACAAGCGCTGAAAGGGAAGTTGCAAGTCCATCACCGATTAGAGTACGATGCAGACCTGGGTCCTCAATAAAGTTTTCACCAACAGTTGCTGAGATCGCTGACATATCACCAATATGCTCCATCATAGATGCGATTGCGATTGGTGCCATAACCAGAATCGCAGTCAAATCAAACTTGCACATCTGAAATGGTGGCAGACCAACCCATGCAGCCTTAGACACCTCAGTGAAGGTAAGGATTGCAGAGCCGTCTGGATTCTTTACACCGAACGCATTTAAGATCAGTGCAAAAATGTAAGATCCAACTACACCAAGAAGAATCGGGATAATCTTGATCATACCCTTGCCCCAAATATTGGCAATGATAATGATTGCAAGTGCTACAATTGCAAGCAGCCAGTTCTGGGATGCATTGGAGACAGCACTTCCCGCCAGAGAAAGACCAATTAAAATGATCATCGGTCCGGTGACAACTGGCGGCAAAAAGCGCATTACCTTCTTGACACCGACCAACTTTACGATCAATGCCAAAACCAGATACAAAAGACCGGCAACAACAATTCCTCCACATGCATATGGAAGCTTTTCGCCCATTGTCATATCAGCAAAAATGCCGGTATCCAAAGCTGCGACTGCGGAAAATCCGCCTAGGAATGCAAATGACGAACCTAAAAATGCAGGAACCTTCATTTTGGAGCAGAGATGGAAAAATAATGTTCCAAGTCCTGCACAGATCAGTGTTACCTGAACGGAAAGACCTTCTCCCTCAAAATATACGTTTGTCAAGATTGGAACGAGAATCGTCGCTCCAAACATTGCAAACATGTGCTGGATTCCAAGCAGCAGCATTTTCGGAATTCCGAGCGTTCTTGCGTCCCGAATTCCCTTGGTTCCTTGTGATTGTTCACTCATACCAAGTACCTTCCCTTCTTTTATTTATGTTACAGTCTGTAAGATATCTACAGACGGTACATCGTATCACCCCTTCAAGGACTCCTCGAATGCTTCGAGCTCGGCACTTGCCTGCTCCCACACATCCATCAGTCCCATCAGCTCTTCTTCTTTGGCATCGACCTTCTTTTGTGCCTCCTGCAACTTGCTGTAACTTGCTGCAATTGCCGGATCATTTAACTCATCCTGAAGTTTTGACAATGCCTCCTCGCAGACCTCGACTGCTGCCTCGGCCTTTTTGACCTTTGCAGACAGACGAGAGCGCTCTTTTCCTGGGTTTGCGTACAGTGTTTTTGCTGCTGGCGCTGCCTCTTTTTTCTCCTGCTCGACGGCAAGTTTTGCTGCCGGGGAGACAGCTGCATATTTTGATCCTGCTGATTCAAAGGAAACCGAATCGTCCTTGTCGGCTGTCGCCTCCTCATACTGCTCATAGCCAAACGGATAATAAGTAGTGGTTCCGCCATCAAAGCTTAAAATCTTATCAGCTACCTGACGAACAAAATATCGGTCATGGGAAACAAATACAAGCGTTCCCTGATAGTTTTTTAGCATCTGCTCAAGCGCCTCTTTTCCGACAATATCCATATGGTTTGTCGGCTCATCGAGGATCAAAAGATTTGGCTTTTTCTTTAAAATCTTACAGAGTGCCAGACGAACACGCTCTCCTCCAGAAAGCATGCTGACCTGCTTGAACACGTCATCACCAGAGAATAAGAACGCACCAAGTGCATTTCGCACCTCTGTCTGCGTCAGGTTTGGATACTCAGCCCAGTAGTCATCCATGACTGTCGCATCACTGGTATAGTGAGCCATCTGCTGATCAAAATAGCCGATCTGCACACGGATTCCGTACTGATATTCACCGCCAAGCGGCTTGATCATGCCCATCATCGTCTTCAAAAATGTAGACTTACCCAGTCCATTTCCACCGACGATTCCAAGCTTTTGACCTCTCTCCAGTGTGAAATTTACCTCAGAAAGCACGCGGTCATAGCCAATTTGCAGATTTCTCGCAGTAAAGACTTCCTTTCCAGTCTCAACCTCCGGCTGGAAGTTGGCATGAAATGCCTTTAAATCATAGCGCTGTGGCGGTGCAATCTTTTCCATATGCTCAATCTGTTTTAGCTTTGAGCGTGTCATTGCCACTTTTGTCGGCTTGTTTTTAAACTTTTCAACAATCTCCATCAGGCGGGCAATCTCTTTTTGCTGGGCCTGATAGTCCTTTTCTTGCTTGTCCCATGCAGCCTTTTTCTGGGCAACAAAAGACGTATAATTTCCGCTGTAGCGGTGTGTAATTCCATACTCAATCTCATAGACAGTATCGACAATACGATCCAAAAACAGTCGGTCATGGGATACAATGACAACAGCACGATTGTATGCCTTCAAATAATTCTCAAGCCACTCAATCGTCTCGATATCAAGATGGTTCGTCGGCTCATCAAGAAGCAAAATATCTGGCTTTGACAAAAGCATCTTAATAAAGCCAAGCTTCGTCTGCTGTCCACCAGAAAATTCGCGAAGCGGCTTTTTCTTATCGGCCTCAGTAAAACCAAACTTTCGAAGCATCGTCTCGTACTCTTTTTCATAGTAGTAGCCGCCCATATCGGTGAACTGTTCCTGCATCTGCGTGTAAATTCGAATATTCAGCTCAGATGGATCTGCCTCCATAATCTGACGCTGTTTTTCAAGCTCTCTCTGTTTTTCTCGGTACGGCTCAAATACCTTTCGAACCTCCGTCTCCATCGAAATACTCTCATCTGCAAACGCAATCTGCTTTAAATAGCCGATCACCGGATTGCCACTCTTTGCAATGTAGATATCCTCATCGCTATCGCGCTTCTCGAGAGAAACCTCGCCCTCAATCAGCTTCAAAAGAGTCGTCTTTCCGCAGCCATTTCGGCCGACAATTGCAATCTTTTGCCCTGCATTGATTTCAAAATTGATATTGGTTAAGATGCTGTTTGCACCGTAGGAAACAGCACCGTGATTGATCATATATAACATTGTAAAACCTTTCTTATCCGTGAAAAAGGTGCCAAAACTCATTTTGACACCAAGTTCACTGTTTCATCCTTTTCTATTATAGATGGCATCGAAGAATTGTCAATGAATACGGCTCAAATGTACGCGTAAACGTTCCATCCGAAATCGTCTCCTCTGCCGTTACTGGCACAACCTTTTTCTTCTCTTCCATTGTATTTTCATCCGATGGCTTTGCGATCATCTTTTCAATCTGAACTGTATGTTCACCGCTCACACCATCTAGGCTAAACTGTGCCTTCTGCTCTTTGTCGGTGATATTGACAACCTTCACAATTACATCACCTGTCGGCTCATCCACTGCTGCAGACAGATAGAGTGGCTTTGCTACCGGAATTTTGTCAATTGTAGACAGATATTCAACTCCATCCACATATGCAGTCATTGTACGATCCTTTACGACAAGCTTTAATTCATACTCGTGATCCTTATTCGCAGAGAACATTGCCTCACTTAAGCAAGCACCTTTGCTATTTTTGAAATGCTCTAAGCTGATATCGAGATTCTGCCAGCCGCCAAGCGTCCAGAGGATGTTGTCACTAGGCTCACCAATCCAAACCAAAAAGCCCTTCTTACCGTCAGTCTCCTTGACCTTCATTGTCAGCGTATAATTGGTCCAATCAGATGGAATCACACCTGCCTCCACCGAATTTTCATAGGAAGCTGACTTTTCCTGTGTATCCTTGCCGCATACACAATCGGTAAATCTGTGGAGCTTTCCAGTCTCGTTGTTTACAGCTGTCACTTCGAAGAACACACCCTGTCCCTCATTGACAAGAACACGAACTGGGCCGCTGATGGTCTTTGCATTCTCGCGAATTTCCTGCTCTGCCTTTAGACGAATTTCCTTTTCGTCAGCTGGCTCAGAAACAGAAAAGTCAAGTCGGTGAGTTCCCTGATGGCGCATAAACATACTCTGTACATAGTAGTTAACAGAACCATAAACCTGATGATTGTCAAACCAGATCATATCTGGTCTCCAATTGACATAATTGACATTGGCAAACATCGGCGCATAGCAGGCAAGTCCGACAGCATGTACATTTTTCTCAAGTCCAGTCATAAAAGCTGCCTCTGCCAAACCATTCTCCCACTGATTGCCCCAAGATGCATACTCACCAAGGAAAACCTTCGGATCAGTTGCTGAAAAATGATCATATCGATCCACATTTGCAATCATCCAATCTGTGTTCATATAATAATGCTCATCAATCAGATCACAGCCGCACTCTCTGGCACTCGCCCAACCGCGCTCGTACTCACCACCTGCTGCAAACGGGCTAGCAGATCCGATCAGCTTAATATCGGGATACTTCTCGCGAATTGCCTTATGAAAATACGGATAACGCTCGGTAAAGCCCTCGCCGACCTCCTCATTTCCAATCGCAAGATACTTCAGACCAAACGGCTTTGGATGGCCCATCTCGGCACGTTTCTTTCCCCAAACAGTTGTCTCATCTCCATTTGCAAACTCAATCAGATCCAGTGCATCGTCAATCCACGGTCCCAGTTCGTCAAGCGGCACCTTTCTCTGGTGATGTGGATCATAGGCCGCTGGAAGCACAGGAAGTGGCTCTGCGCCAATGTCCTCTGCCAGCTGAAAATACTCAAAATAGCCAAGACCAAGTGTCTGATTGTATCCCCAGTTATTTCGTCTTGCTGGGCGCTCCTCAACAGGCCCAATCGTATTCTTCCAGCGATACATCGAATCTCTCGCATTTGGATCCAGCTGTCCATCATGAACCAGACAACCGCCTGGGAAACGGATAAACTTCGGATGCATTGCCTCAAGCATCTCGCACAAATCTTTTCTGAGTCCATTTGGACGATTTTTATAGGTATGAGCTGGAAACAGTGAGACAAAATCCACTTCCACACTGCCAGGCACTGTGCAGACAAGAGTCAAACGTGCATCGGTGCAGCTATCGCCACTCTTTATCGCGAAATCAGCCGTATACTTCTTCCAAGCATCTGAATCAACAGTAATATCACATGCAGCATACTCTTTTCCATCTTTTCCAACCAGACAAACCTTTACTGTCATCGGCTGATCTACTTTTCTGAAATAGCAGGAAAAATGATAGCTTTCCCCATCTTCCAGAAAAATGCCACTGTTAAAACCAACATTTTGCACACCTGCATACGGATTTTTCACTGTCATGCGAAGATAATGCGGATTTTTCTGTGTATATGGGCTTTCTGTCAAAACGGTCAATTTGACATTCTCTAAAGTCGCTTGTCCATCTAGCATACACGGTTCCCACGCATAGAGCGCATGATACTTTTTGTTATCAATCGGATCAAATTCAAATGCACGGTTTTGAATCAACTCTGCATAGAGTCCTCCGTCTGCCGCATGGTTGATATCCTCAAAAAAAATGCCAAAGAGATCGCCAGTTGCCTCTCTTTTTTCCTTTGTGTGGATCTGAAATGTCTGCATAGCCTCACCATTTCCTCTCATAAGATTTTTTCAGATTTTCCCTAGCTTTCTAAACCATACCACATTCTTGCAAAAGCATCAAGAATTTTAATCAAATTTGCGCAAAAAAGAGGGCGGTTTCAGGTTTCCTGAAACCGCCCTCTTTATGCTTTTTGTTTTATACTCACTCAGCTGCGCTTGCGCTCTCAGCCTCAGAAGATGCCTCCTCAGATGCTGCCTCGCTGGAAGCTGCCTCAGACTTAGCCTCGGTCTTAGCCTCAGTTGCCTTCTCGGTAGCCTTTTCAGTTGCCTTCTCGGTAGCCTTCTCAGTCTTAGCTTCGGTCTTAGCCTCAGTCTGTACCTCTGCCTTTGTGCTAGCTGCGGTAGTAGTCTTCTTATCAGCGCTTCCGCATCCTGTCATCATTGCTGCTGCCATAGCGATTACTGCGATAGATGTAACGAACTTTCTCATGATTGTGTTCCTCCTATTTCTAACTATCAAATCTTTCTAATAGTTAATCTCCTTGCTGCAGAAATGATCTCCTCTTACCCTTTCTGCGGACATCTGCTATACTAGTCCTTTTTTTGAATTGTGTCAATAGGTAATTAAACATTTTCGAGAAAAATTAAGCAATTCTTAAAGATATTTTCCTATTATTGCTCGGACAATGTGGTCTGTTCTGCCGTCTGTATCTGCAACTTTAAAACAATTTCTTCCTGAGTCTGTGTATCGACAAGTTTCATCGTCTGCGCATTTTCATCATAAGTCACATCAAAGCTTCTAATCTGATCGGCATTTGCCTCGTCAAGCCCCTTCCACTCCATTGTAAACGTTGTGTCATTCTCGCCTGGCTTGCAGCTATAACGAAAATGAGTTTCGATTCCGGCATCCGGTGCCACCTGAGACTGAACCGTCAAAATTCGCTCATAGCTGTCAAACTGATAGGAAGCGTTTTCTGTCGTCCAACTTCCCTTGATGGATTCGGAAAGTGTTCTTTCCTCTACACTCTCATACACAT
>CAUCWU010000112.1 GCA_958446555.1 uncultured Lachnospiraceae bacterium
TTTTGACATTATCATATTCCTCCACAGCCTTTATAATTTCACTTATTCTTTCCTTTACCAGAATTTATTCTATACATTCAAAATGCAAGTTTTAAATTACGTTACGAAATAATTATATATAGTTACAGCTGCAGCTGCAATACGATTTTATCACGTATTAAAGATATTAATTTTTTGAAGCAAGCTCCATCCGAAAGGTGGATGGAAATACGGATGAACTGCACGCAACAAATTATGCACTTGCCTCTCCTCTGTTAGGAGCCGGTTATATAAAGGATTTGCAACAGATGTGTCCTGTAAATCCTGTTATTGTAGCCGCTGATGTTCATCTTGATGTAAATTATGCTCTTCGGAGTATGCTGATTTATCCGGCACATTCACAGGAACATGCTCTTCATCAGGCATTTATTCAGATTATTCTTGCCCGTACCATTCCGTTATTTCATCTGATTGACAAAAGCACTGTGGGAAGTGATGATATCATCTATCGGACTGTTTCCTATATTGCTGCACATTATACAGAAGAACTGACTTTACCTAAGATGGCTCATGATCTTGGAGTAAGTCAGTCCTCTTTGTCTGATACTTTCCGAAGAAGAAACACAGCCTATCGGCTTCTGGGGACAACGCCACAAGCAGTATCTAAAGGAGCATAAGCAGTTTATTTATAACACAATGCTGATTGAGGGTACACTTAATCGCTATCTTGCAGATATTAACCAACAGGCGGAGCAAATGTTCCACAGATCGATTGAGGAAATGGCTCAAAAGCAGGGTGTGACAGAACAGTTAAAAGCAGACCAACCTATGGAATGGATAGGATTGATGAATAACATACAGGCTTGTGCAAGAGAGATAGTAAACAATGAGATTATCT
Source organism: uncultured Lachnospiraceae bacterium (assembly GCA_958446555.1). Taxonomy (GTDB): domain Bacteria; phylum Bacillota; class Clostridia; order Lachnospirales; family Lachnospiraceae; genus Anthropogastromicrobium. The sequence goes on from CAUCWU010000112.1 coordinate 878, forward strand.
TTGCAACATTGACAATAAAACTTGGCAAAATGTGCTTGACAAGAAAACTTGGCGTGAGTATAATAAAGATGTGACAAGAAAACTTGGAATGGAGGTATTCTTATGCAAAAGGATGAAATCTTAAATGCAAGCAAAAGAGAGCACCGCAATAAAGACTTGGCTGAAATAGAAGTGATATATCAAGCAGGAAGTCACGCAGGCAGAGTAGGAGCTTTAGTATGTTGTCTGCTTTCCTTGTTATTTTCTATGCTCGCCCATACTATGATTTACAGCCCGTGGGTTATATACTTTAGCATTATTGCAACACAATGGTTCGTTCGTTTTATTAAACTGAAGCGAAAGAGTGATTTGGTATTGACTATTGTATTTGCAATACTCTGTGTATTGGCATTTATTGGATTTGTTCACCGTCTTTTAGAGGTGAGCGTATGAAGGAACAATTACATTTGAAAAATCACTTAAAGGAAGCACGTACAGAAGCAAACCTTTCTCAAGCTCAACTTGCAGAAATGGTAGGTGTATCGAGAAACACGATTAGTTCCATTGAAACAGGACAGTTTAATCCAACTGCAAAATTGGCTCTTATCCTTTGTATTGCATTGGACAAAAAATTTGAAGATTTATTTTTCTTTTAGGAGGAGACTATGGATAATATAATGATGTTAATTTTAGGATTATTTATATCGGTTCTTGGTATCGTTAATATTTCAGGAAATATTAGTACGATACATTCATATAACCGCAGAAAAGTCAAAGAAGAAGATGTACCAAAATATGGGAAGGTTGTCGGCACGGGAACTCTTATTATAGGATTATCGTTTGTATTAGGTTTCATTGCTGCATTTTGGAGCGAAGTAACAATGGGTATTATTATCCTTCCGGCAATAGTTGTTGGCTTAGCTTTTATTCTTTATGGACAAATTAAATTTAATCACGGGATTTTTTAGAACAAAACACCCTGCAAGACACAAAAACTTGCAGGGTGTTTTCTTATACTCTGATATATTGCATCGAGTGTTAGTGAAAATACTCTGCAGGTATTGTTATGGATTGGAATCATTATTGTTATCTGTGCTGTGGTTAAATTTTTTCAGGATAACTGATTTGAGTTCTTTTTCAGTGGACCAGCATAGTTCCAAGGAGACATTTCTGATATACTAAAAGAAGAGAAAAACGATTATTTCAGCTCCAACCATGGGGTGAAAAGAAGGGACGTTCAAATTATTACCGTGTTACGAATCGCCTGTTTGAACTTCCGGAAGACGAACACACCATCATCTAATTATTCTAGTGGAGGAAGTTCATCTTATCATTCTTATTATTCGTCAGATCTATACGATGTAGATGATTATGATAATCCAGATGATTTTGCAGATGAGTGGGCAGATGAATTTGGTGATGGAGATTATGATGACGGATACGATAATGCGTATGATTATTGGGAAGATGAAAGGGACTGAGAACTGCTGTGGGAAAGAAAATTATGGAAGTATCAAGGAAAATGTCTCTGGAGTCTTTTTTGACGTGATAGGGAATTTTTATTGGACAGCTCATATTATAGACTATTAATATCCAAGAAATAAAATTATGCAGAAACGGAGGAATCAGAATGGCAAAGATATTTATTACACTGACAGGAACAAAACATTATTACGGAAATGATTTCATAGAAAAGGGAATGAAACTTAAGCTAGTGAAAGAACCAAGTAATGAGTATGATAAAGAAGCAATCAAGGTAACCTATAAGGGATTGGGAAAGGTTGGATATGTCGCAAATAGTTCTTACACGGTAATAGGAGATACGATCAGTGCAGGGAGACTTTATGATAAGATTGGAAATACTGCAAATGTAAAAGTTGTATTGGTGACTCCGTATGGAACAATCTGTAAAGTATGCAAGAAGAGCTTAATGAAATCAGAAAGCACTCAAAATAAGTTGGATGAATGAAAAAATTAAATCATGGAATTGTAGTGACAGGCATCTCTAAGGAGAGTACAATATTTCTAAAAGAAACAGATTAGAGAAGTTAGAGTAAAGAAAGGAAAACTACAATGGTAAAAATAATTAAGATGGAACCAGTGGCAGATATGGATGGAAATTTAGAAGATATTGTATCGTATTTGAATCAGGTGAAGAATGCACTTGCAGATTTGATTGACCAGTATGATGAGAATCCGGAATTGGAAGATAAAGCATCGGAGCTTACGGAGGCCTTGGATGCTTTAGAGGACGCATCAGATATTATTGATGAAGTGCGTTTTGACGATTAAAGAATATTAGATTATGTAATAGCTATCCATGTTAATAATAAAATTTGGAAGGAGAATAGTTATGACTTTGTCAGAAAAAATGCAAAGAATGACAGAAATGCTTTATCGATTTGGAGCTGACTTAAAGAAAAATGATGATTCTTGTAAGTGTTACATTGCTCCAGATATTCCAGAGAAGATAATTAAAAATTTGATAAAAAATTATGACAATCACATTGCCATTAACAGTATCGTTGGCTATTATAATAGCGGATTTTTCGGTATAGAGAATAGTGGGATTATTTTTTCTCGTGAAGGAATATATTTTAAAAAATTATCATCAAAAGCAATATATTTTCGCTATGAGGATATAAGTAGCTGTAATACATATGCAGGTGATGATGGTGTTAATAACCGTCTTGAATTAAATTTACGTAATTGCGATATTGATACATATACGTATTCCGGTCCATTTGATATAGATACCTTACAAACGATTCTTATTAATTTAAAAGAAATAGACAAAGCATACAAGTATCCAACACACAAAACTTCTGGTAAAGTTGAAAAAATCAAATTACCAAAAGATATGATAATCAAATGCAATGGTATAATACATGCTGCATCTGTTGCATGTGGTGGTGTGGGAACAGGATTAGCACAAATACCAGCGTCAGATAGCGCAGTAATCATCCCGATGCAGATTAGTATGATTATCGGTTTAGGAAAAGTTTTTGGTTTTGAGCTCTCTGAGTCAGCTGCAAAAAGTATTATTGCTTCTGCTGGAGCCTCCTTTGCTGGACGAACGGTCTCACAATATGTGATTGGATGGGTACCAGGCATAGGAAATATCGTTAATACTGCAACAGCTGCTGGACTTACAGAGTTGATTGGATGGATAGCTGTTAAAAACTTTTATGATGATTGGTCTCAGGGTAAGAGTAATGGACGCTATGAGGGAAAGAAAGATGGATATGAAGAAACATCTGAAGAATATGAAGCGAAATTACGAAAACAAGCTGATGAATTTTCTAAAGAACGTCAAAATTTTAAAAATGAAAAGGCAGAATATGAAGATTTACTAGATGAATACGAACAGCAACTCAAAAATACCGAACAATAGGTAGGTGACTTGTATGGATTTGAATACATTGCAGAGAAAAAGAAGAGAATTAAGTGAAAGAACCGATGCAACATTAAACAATATGCAACAAATTGCCAAGGAAAGTGCAAGAGTAGCAGAGGTCGCTCATAATTCAAGACAAATAATAGAAGATTTGGATGCTGAATTCGAATCACAGACTGGATTAAAGGGAAAGGATATAAAATTTCTGTTTGTTGCAGTTGGATTACAGTTGGCAAGAATTATTATTATCAATGAGTTAACAAAGCTTGAAGTCGCTGGATCGTCAAACAGAAACGAAACTAAACTTCATGAATTCCAGCAAAAAGTGCTAAATGTATTTAATGTGAGCGGAGATACACAAGAAAAGCCATATTATGCATCTATGGAGCATATTATAACCAAAATGGGAGTTCCTTATGATGCAACAACGGGATTGTCAGACCAATCCTTGTTAGACTTAATACATAAAAATAGAATGTGGGACTTCGATGTATCTTCGCTGATACTAGATGAAAAATTATCTTTATTTAAGGGGGCAAATCATAGATTCGCAACACTTGGACATGATCCTGTTTTAGGATTGTTGTTTGGCACATGCAATATCATGACAAATACTATAACTTGTGTGAATACGCCATTGATCAACGACGGAATAAAGATCCCAGTGTTAACGACTAACCATGTTGTATTTACTTCTAATTATAAGGATCCAAGAATTGCTACATACGGATCAACAGCTGTTATGTTAAAGCAGTCAATAGACAGAACGACAGAGCAGCCAAGCGCCTTGATTGCTTCTCTGATAAAACAGATTATTCATATTGGCACAGATTTGTATACACCATGTGGTATTCAGATTCCAGCAGCGAATCTTGTTTTATCCAATTCGGAAGTGGAAAAATTGACGCGCTACATAAGCGCTGGAGATATTATCAAAGTTGGTGCAACTGCTAAATTGGCTGAACTAATTAATTTTCTGATTAGCACTTTGCATTCCCTCATGTACGATTCATCTGTGTGTAGTTCTCGAGATTTATATAGTGTAAAAACAAAGAAAATTATTATGTATTCGAACACAATCGCAACAGGAAGTAATGTATTATGGGTAGGCGGCAATATGCTAGCTGGAAATGAAACAGCAATTAAACAGTTGGATATTGGAGGGTTAATGGTAACAGTGAAGAGACTCGTCAATGATAAAGAATTCATTAGGAAACTCAAGGAAGAGTTCGTTTTAGGAAACTTCAAAAACATGATAAGAGGAGACAATCTTGATTCTAAGGAGATTTCACTAGATTAAATTTATAAGTACATACAATAGAAAAAATCTACTCTCTCTAAGAGAAACATAACACACTCTCTAGCATTATTACTGAGCTGCCATCCATTTTGGAAGGCAGCTCTTTTCGGTTAAAATTTTCCTTCATTGAGATAAACTTAGTAATTTTTAAATCATTAAATAGTCTCTATAGATTTACTGAGCTGTCTTCCATTTTTGAAAGACAGCTCTATTTAGTAAAATAAGGATAACTACTGATATGGAATGTTAATTATAGGATTTTCTGAAAGTTTTTCTTTAAACATTCATATTTCTAAAACGAATCATATTTTTGTTCGCGTTTTCCATCTCATTTTATTTTTGTCACTGTTCTCATAATTAACGCTGCAACTGCCTGCTGTGACATTCCCATTTCTTTTCCAATTTCATCCTGTGGCATTTTATCCACATAATAAGAAGTGACAGCATATCTTTGACGGTCATTCATCTTTTCAATAATTTCTTTACAAGCTTCCTGTTCAATCACTCCACCTAAAACATCTGCATTAGGATCTACTAAATAACATTCCATAAATCCTTCTGCATCATAAGAAAGTCGATGATGTCTGGAATCTAAGTGTTCCTGATTTCTTGCCAGAAGATCTTCACCTTCAAGGATTAATCTCCAGTAACCATTTTTTCTTGCACCCTCTCGATAGAGTACTTTTTTTCCTTGTAAGGCCTTTAAAATTCTTTGAATTTTTGATCTTGAAAATCCAGATTTTGTAACCATTTCTTTTTGACTTATTTGGGGATTCGTTTTAATCATAGCCATTATTACTGCTTCATCTGAATTTAAAGATTCATTTGAAGCTTTATTTGTATTATTCCGATACATATTCACTCGAAAATCACCATCAAAATCAATAAGTTCTGGATCAGGCAAACCATAGTCTCTGCATTCACGGAATATTCTTGGAATACCGGTTTCCCATTTTTCAATAATCTTCATATATGCAAATGCGTTTGCTATCGCCGGATTTCTCGGTTTGGAGTATCCTTCTATCATTTTTTTGATTAAAACATTATTTAACAGCATTCCTGGTGAAGTGACTTCCAGACGATCATCAAATATTGCTACTTGTATATTTCCAGGTTCTAGATAACTGCGGTGTGCGACAGCATTTGCTATCAGCTCTCGCACACTGTCAGTTGGTAATTCATATACATCTTGACGATAAATGCCATGAATCTGCATTCCCATATTAATTTTTTCCAATACATATTGATAAGCTACATCTACCTGATTTTGAATTGGACCATCAAATTCTCTTCGATCTACAAAATATGCTCTGTCTTTTCCTTTAAAAAACCCACACTGTATAATCGGCTGCATCCGCAATTGTCCTGTTAGAAGAGCATATGCATTTGTTGGAAATATCTCTCCCTAACTTCTGTTAATATTCCCCATGATAATAATGTGTTTTTTGTAATGTCTTTAATTTTTGCTTTTTCACTATTTTTCATTACTTCATCGTCTTCGCCAGTGAATTGAGCAACGCCCGCATTTCTGGATTAGCCAATACTTTTGCCAGAAGTTCCGGATCGACTTCATCAGCAACAGGTACATTATTATTTTCCTGCTGTACATGCATCTGTGTATCCAGATTTTTTTCTTGTACGCTGTGATTCTTTATTGATGAAGACATATGCACGATTTTCTTCAATTGCCTCAGGAGAGATATCTACACAATCCCAGGTAAGACCAAGCAGCTCACCAAGTCGTAAAGAGCATGAGAACGATAGATCGTAACATTAGATTTTTCAGTAAAGAAAAAGAGCATATGGAATTGAATCCATACACTCTATGATTACTGGAACTTTATTTCATTTTTAATTCAACAAACTGGAATTTCATAAACGCATTTGCTTCTTAAACGCAAACATTCCCTCATTGCCATCAC
>CAUCWU010000113.1 GCA_958446555.1 uncultured Lachnospiraceae bacterium
GCGACACCGACGGGTGGAGCAGGTACGAAAGTAGGACTTAGTGATCCGGTGGTATTAAGTGGGAATGCCATCGCTCAACGGATAAAAGCTACCCTGGGGATAACAGGCTGATCACTCCCAAGAGTTCACATCGACGGAGTGGTTTGGCACCTCGATGTCGGCTCATCGCATCCTGGGGCTGAAGTCGGTCCCAAGGGTTGGGCTGTTCGCCCATTAAAGCGGTACGCGAGCTGGGTTCAGAACGTCGTGAGACAGTTCGGTCCCTATCCGGCGTGGGCGTAGGATATCTGAGAGGAGCTGTCCTTAGTACGAGAGGACCGGGATGGACTGACCTCTGGTGTACCGGTTGCACTGCCAAGTGCATGGCCGGGTAGCCAAGTCGGGACGGGATAAACGCTGAAGGCATCTAAGCGTGAAGCCCCCCTCAAGATGAGATATCCCATTCGAAAGAAGTAAGACCCCTTGAAGACGACGAGGTTGATAGGGCAGAGGTGGAAGTGCCGTAAGGCATGGAGCTGACTGCTACTAATCGGTCGAGGGCTTGACCAAACGGTCAGGGTAGGAAATGGTAATAGGTTTGAGATGAAAAGTTTGTGTGCAGTTTTGAAGGTACATTGAAAGAAAAGCCGAAATTCCTTTTACAGGGGGATTTCGGCCTTTTTTAAAATTTTTGATTTTTTTGTAAAAAAGTTCTTGACGGGGCCATTCACTTATGCTATACTACTCTAGCGTTTGGAAGGCGCAGGTCTTTTTTTTTATGCGCAAAAGACCGAAAGTTTGCTAATTTATTACGATGGAGGTGGAGATTGTGCGAGTAAAGATCACATTGGCATGTACGGACTGCAAGCAGCGTAATTACAACATGACAAAAGATAAGAAGACACATCCAGACAGAATGGAGACAAAGAAGTACTGCAGATTCTGTAAGAAGCATACGTTACACAAGGAAACCAAGTAATTGGATTCCGGTAAGGAGTTGATTATGGAAGAAACAGGAAAGAAGGCAGAAACCAAGTCCAAGAAGCCGGCCAAGACAAAAAAGTCCAAGCCATCTATGAAGGATCGCGTTGTTGCGTTCTGGAAAGGTGTAAAGGCCGAGTTTCGTAAGATCATCTGGCCAAGCAAAGAATCATTAAAGAATCAGACAATTGCAGTGCTGGTAGTTTCTGTTGTACTCAGCGTGTTTATCAGGTTCTTTGATATTGCATGTCAGTATGTAGTTGAGTTTATCAGGTAAGAGAGGAATCAGAATGGAAGAGGCAAAGTGGTATGTTGTCCATACCTTTTCAGGTTATGAGAATAAGGTAAAGGTTGATATCGAAAAAACTGTCGAGAACCGGAATCTTCAGGATCAGATTCTCGAGGTTGCGATTCCCCTTCAGGAAGTGATGGAGAACAAGGATGGTCAGAAGAAGTCCTCTATGAGAAAAATCTTCCCAGCATATGTGCTGGTTCATATGGTTATGAATGACGATACTTGGTATGTAATCCGTAACACCAGAGGTGTTACAGGATTTGTAGGTCCGGGATCAAAGCCGGTACCGCTGACGGATGAAGAGATGATTGCTCTTGCTACCTTTATGGGTACTCCGCAGGAAAAGGTGAACTTCGCAGAAGGCGACCTGATCAGTGTTATCACTGGTGCATGGCAGGGTACCGAGGCTGTGATTCGTTCTGTAGATGCTGAAAAACAGACAGCTACAATTTTTATTGACATGTTTGGACATGAAACACCGGTTGAACTGAATTTTACCGATATTAAGAAAGTTCAGTAATACGCATATTTGGCGTATGGTTCTGCTGTGGGAGGGTATCCCCCGCAAATACCACATTATTAGGAGGTGCCACAATGGCAAAGAAAGTTACAGGTTATATTAAGTTACAGATTCCTGCTGCAAAGGCAACACCGGCTCCACCGGTTGGACCTGCTCTTGGACAGAAGGGTGTCAACATTGTACAGTTTACAAAGGAGTTTAACGCAAGAACTGCTGATCAGGCTGGTATGATCATTCCGGTTATCATCACTGTATACGCAGACAGAAGTTTCACCTTCGTTTGCAAGACTCCGCCGGCTGCTATTCTTATTAAGAAGGCATGCAACATCCAGACTGCTTCTGCAACACCAAACAAGGTTAAGGTTGCAACTCTTTCCAAGGCTGATCTTCAGAAGATCGCTGAGACAAAGATGCCAGATCTGAATGCAGCAAGTCTTGAGGCTGCTATGAGCATGATCGCAGGTACTGCTCGCAGCATGGGCATTAAGGTAGAAGAGGAAGAATATCAACATTAAGTGGGAGGGATATTCCCGCAAATACCACCAGGAGGTTTTTCGATGAAAAGAGGAAAAAAGTATGTAGAGGCTGCCAAGCTGGTAGACCGCGCTACTCTTTATGATGTAAACGAAGCCGTATCTATCGTTAAGAAGGCTTCTAGTGCAAAGTTTGATGAGACAGTTGAAGCTCATATCAGAACAGGTTGTGATGGACGTCACGCAGATCAGCAGATCCGTGGTGCTGTAGTTCTTCCTCATGGAACAGGTAAGTCTGTTCGCGTTCTTGTATTCGCTAAGAATGACAAGGCTGATATCGCAAGAGAGGCAGGAGCTGATTATGTTGGAGCTGAGGAGTTAATTCCGAAGATCCAGAACGAAGGATGGCTTGATTTTGACGTTGTAGTAGCTACCCCGGATATGATGGGTGTTGTTGGTCGTCTGGGTCGTGTACTTGGACCGAAGGGCTTAATGCCAAACCCGAAGGCTGGTACCGTAACTATGGACGTTGCAAAGGCTATTAAGGAAATTAAAGCTGGTAAGATTGAGTACAGACTGGATAAGAGCAACATTATTCATGTTCCGGTTGGTAAGGTTTCCTTCACCGAGGAGCAGTTAGCAGACAACTTCCAGGCGCTGATGGGCGCAGTTATCAAGGCAAGACCAAGCACTCTGAAGGGAACCTTCTTAAAGAGTGTTACCTTGGCTTCTACTATGGGCCCGGGCGTTAAGTTAAATACTGTTAAATTTGGTCAGTAAAAAGTACTTGACAACTGATTGTCAATATGTTATTATTGCAATGTTTGAGGCCGCAAGGCTTTCATATATTTGCCGAAGACAGCAGGTGCCGCAAGGCGTAAGGAGAAAACACCTGCCGAGGAGAGATCTATATTAGAGATTATCTTTGCCTCTCTGTCTTTGCAGAGAGGCATTTTTCGGCCTTTTCTTAAAATTTTCGAGAAGGAGGGCACATATCATGGCTAAGGTTGAGCTGAAGCAGCCGATTGTTGAAGAGATCAAAGCATCTTTAGACGGTGCAAAGGGTGTAGTTCTGGTTGACCATCGTGGTCTTACCGTTGAGCAGGATACCGCACTGCGTAAGAGTCTGAGAGAAGCTGGTGTTGCTTACAAGGTATACAAGAACACACTGGTTAAGCGCGCAATCGAGGGTACTGAGTTCGAAAGCTTAAAGGATCTGTTAGAGGGTCCGTCAGCCCTTGCAGTTAGCAAGAGCGAGGCTACTCTGCCGGCAAGCATCATTTGCAAGTTCGCTAAGACAAATGAGAAGCTTGAGGTTAAGGGTGGTGTTGTAGAAGGAAGCTTCTACGATGCAAAGGGCATCGAGGTTCTGTCCACGATCCCGTCCAGAGAAGAACTTCTTGCAAAGTTCCTGGGAAGCATCCAGTCTCCAATCACCAATTTTGCTCGTGTTATCAAGCAGATCGCAGAGAAGCAGGAAGCATAATTTGGTTCAGAAATGGATTTTCGCAGCTGCGTAAAGCAGTTGCATAGGATGATTCAAACGAGTCATCATTCGTAAAAGCCGTAAGGCATAGTTAAATAATTCTTATTTAGGAGGAAAATTATCATGACAGCAGCAGAGATTATCGAAGCTATTAAGGGTATGAGCGTTTTAGAGTTAAATGACCTTGTAAAGGCATGTGAGGAAGAGTTTGGCGTATCTGCAGCAGCAGGTGTTGTTGTAGCAGCAGCAGGCGCTGGCGCAGCAGCTGAGGAAGAGAAGACTGAGTTCGACGTAGAGCTGACCGAGGTTGGCGCTGAGAAGATCAAGGTTATCAAGGTTGTTCGTGAAGTAACCGGTCTTGGTCTGAAGGAAGCTAAGGAATTAGTTGAGTCTGCTCCGAAGGTAGTTAAGGAAGCAGCAGCTAAGGCTGACGCAGAAGAGCTGAAGAAGAAGTTAGAGGAAGTTGGAGCAAAGGTTACCTTAAAGTAATTTGCACTGACAAAACTTTAAAACTGGGAAACGGTCTGGAGCAGTTTGACTGCTGCGGGCCGTTTTTGCGTGTACTAGGTTCTCAAAGTCACAAGCTGATCATGCTTGCATGAATAGGCTTGTGACCTTGAGAACCGTAAAAAACATGAGGATGCAGCGATTTTCGAAGAAAATCAGCGAATCCGAATGCTTTTTAGAATTGCGAGAGCTGCTTTGCAGCGGAGCAATTCGTAAGTACACGCAAAATTAGATAGATGTTCATATAAAAATGAAAAAGAGATGGCTGGCACCATCTCTCAATAATAACCCGATCGGGGCGACAAGACTTGAACTTGCGACCTCATGAACCCCATTCATGCGCGCTACCAAACTGCGCTACGCCCCGATGTTCACAAGTGGAAACATTATATCAAAAAAACGTATTTTTGTAAAGAATAAATTTGAAAAAAGTCCGGAAAAATAGCAAAAAATAGTTGACAGCTTGTCGCCACTATGCTATAGTGATATGTGCACTATCATGGACAAAATCGCTTTCTATGCTTCCGTATAGAAGACAATGGCGTCTGCCAATAGACTTTGGGGCAGTATGCCGCACAGATATGGATAGGATAGAGGCACAAAATATATTTATCAGGGGTGAGCAAACATGGAAAAAAACAGAATTCGACCAGTCAAATCCGGCAGAACTTTCCGTATGAGTTATTCCAAGTCCAACGAAGTTCTTGAAATCCCGAATCTGATTGCGATCCAGAAGGATTCTTACCAGTGGTTCCTTGGCGATGGACTTAGAGAGGTATTTGATGATATTTCTCCTATCGTAGATTTCAGCGGCAATCTGGAGTTGCGTTTTGGCAAATTCCGTCTGTGCCCGGATGAGATTAAGCATACGATCGAGGAGTGCAAGGAACGCGATGCAACGTATTCCGCACCACTTAAGGTTGAGGTCAGACTTCATAATAAGGAAACTGATACCATTAAAGAGCATGAGATTTATATTGGTGATCTTCCGTTGATGACGGATACCGGCTCCTTTGTGATCAATGGAGCAGAGCGTGTTATCGTTAGCCAGCTGGTACGTTCACCTGGTATTTATTTTACTATCGACCATGATAAGACCGGAAAGGAGTTATTCTCTTCTCAGGTTATCCCAAATCGTGGTGCATGGCTTGAGTATGAGACCGACTCCAATGATATTTTTTATGTAAGAGTCGATCGTACACGTAAGATACCAGTAACCGTTCTGATCCGTGCTTTAGGATGGGGCAGCAATGAGCAGATTCTTGAGATCTTCGGCGATGAGCCAAAGCTTCTTGCAACCATCGAGAAGGATGTCAGCAACGATTATAAGAGTGGTCTTCTTGAACTGTATAAGAAGATTCGTCCAGGCGAGCCGCTTTCTACCGATAGCGCTTCCAGCCTGATTCAGGGTATGTTCTTCGATGTAAGAAGATACGACTTAGCTCGTGTAGGACGTTATAAGTATAATAAGAAGCTGCATTTCCGCAATCGTCTGAATGGACATATCTTAGCAGACGATGTAGTAGATGCTTCTACAGGCGAGATTATCGCTGAGGCAGGCACGACCTGTAACCGTGCAATCGCAACAAAGATTCAGAATGCAGGTGTTCCGTATGTATATGTTGATGTAGAGGGACGCCGTGTAAAGGTTCTTTCCAACTTGATGGTAGATGCTTCTGAGTATCTGAATCTGACTGAGGAAGAGCTTGAGAAGGCTGGCATCAATGAGCTTGTTTACTATCCAGTATTGATGCAGATTCTGGAGAAGAATCTTGAGGGTGATGAGCTGATCGCTGAGCTTCATGCAAACAATGCAGAGCTGATTCCGAAGCACATCATGAAGGAAGATATCTTAGGTTCCATCAACTACTGCTTGAACTTGGAGTATGGAGTTGGACAGGATGACGATATCGACCACTTAGGAAACCGTCGTATACGTGCCGTAGGTGAGCTGCTTCAGAACCAGTACCGTATCGGTATGTCTCGTATGGAGCGTGTCGTAAGAGAGCGTATGTCTACAAACGATCCGTCCGATTTGACACCACAGAGCTTAATCAACATTAAGCCGGTAACTGCTGCTGTAAAGGAGTTCTTCGGAAGCTCCCAGCTGTCTCAGTTCATGGATCAGAACAACCCGCTTGCAGAGTTAACTCATAAGAGACGTCTGTCCGCATTGGGACCTGGCGGTCTGTCAAGAGATCGTGCCGGATTCGAGGTTCGAGATGTACATTACACACATTATGGACGTATGTGCCCGATCGAGACTCCTGAAGGTCCGAATATCGGTTTGATCAACTCTCTTGCAACCTATGCAAGAGTAAATAAATATGGATTTATCGAGGCTCCGTATCGTATCGTTGATAAGAGCGATCCTCAGAATCCACGTGTAACTGATGATGTTCGTTACTTCACAGCAGATGAAGAGGACGATTTCGTAGTAGCACAGGCGAATGAGCCTTTGGATGCAGAAGGCCACTTCATCAATAAGATGGTTTCTGGTCGTTTCCGTGAGGAGACTTCCGAGTTCGAGCAGAAGAATATCGACCTGATGGACGTTTCTCCGCGAATGGTATTCTCTGTCGCAACTTCTATGATTCCGTTCCTTCAGAACGATGATGCAAACCGTGCTTTGATGGGTTCCAACATGCAGCGTCAGGCCGTTCCGCTTATGCTGACTGAGGCACCTGTTGTTGGTACCGGTATGGAAGATAAGGCTGCATACGACTCTGGTGTTTGCGTTGTTGCAAAGCATGCCGGTGTTGTTGAGCGTTCTTCTTCTAAGGTAATTATCGTTAAGTGTGATGATGGTACCAGAGACGAGTATCGTCTGACCAAGTTCTCCAGAAGCAACCAGAGCAACTGCTACAACCAGAGACCGATCGTCTTCAAGGACGAGCGTGTTGAGGCTGGACAGGTTCTTGCAGATGGTCCGTCCACAAAGAACGGTGAGATCGCTCTTGGAAAGAACCCGTTAATCGGATTCATGACTTGGGAAGGTTACAACTACGAGGATGCCGTTCTTTTGAGCGAGCGCCTTGTTCAGGAGGATGTATACACCTCCATTCATATTGAGGAATATGCCGCAGAGTCCCGTGATACCAAGCTCGGACCGGAAGAGATCACAAGAGATGTTCCAGGTGTCGGAGATGAGGCATTAAAGGATCTGGATGACCGCGGTATCATCCGTATCGGTGCTGAGGTAC
>CAUCWU010000114.1 GCA_958446555.1 uncultured Lachnospiraceae bacterium
GTGCAAACGATATCACAATTTTGATTAAGATTATAATTCCGATTTCCCTTCCGGGAATCGCTACGATTGGTTTGTTCTACGCACTGACATACTGGAATGAATGGTACAAGTGTCTTCTGTATATCGACTCCAGCCACAGCCAGTATTACACCTTACAATATTTGATTCAGCAGATCTTACGTCAGGTAAACTATGCAGCAAACCAACCGGCAGAGGCAGTAGGTCTTAATTCGCTTACACTTCCGACTTATGCATATCGTATGGCAACCATAATCGTTGCAATTGGACCAATTATCCTGCTGTATCCATTCTTACAGAAATATTTTGTACAGGGTCTGACAGTTGGTTCCGTAAAGGGCTAAGAGAGAATAAGAAATGCAATGTAATTGTAATAAAAAGGATAAGAATTGAAAGCATAAAAAAGAGCATCCGTCAGGGTGCTCTTTTTGCGTGATGGAAAAGCTTCAAGTAATTTAAAATAGTTGAATTACTGCTCATTCTGCTTCTTTTCTTTTCGGTACTCATTTGGCGTGGTGCCCATATGCTTTTTAAAGAATGTGAAGAAATAGTTCTTTGTTGAAAATCCAAGTTGGTCGCTGATATCTTGAAGACTTGTGTTTGTGTCTGCAAGAAGATGGCAGATCAGTTCAAGTTTTTTTTGAATGATGTAGTTTGAAAGTGAATCGCCAGTGTTTTCCTTGAAAATGCTTCTAAGATAGTTGACGGATAGATGAACCTCGCCTGCTAAGAAGACAACGGAAAGATTTGGGTTAGACAAATTGGAATCAACTAGCTCTAAAATTGTATGAATAAGCTCTGGCTTTTCGCTGCTGTGACTCTTAATCTCCGCCAGCTCTTCAATGTCTTGTTTTCCACGATTTAGAAGATAATTTTGAATCGTGTTGATGTCAAGCTGAGTTAAAATGGCGATCTCCCAGGGGAGCGTCTGAACCATCAGATCATTTGCATTTTCAAAACGTTGCATTGCAACCTCAAACTGAAGAATAGAGCGAATCGTCTGATCAAGATGAAATTGCCTAATTACATTGAACAAGTCAGTCAGTGCATTTGAGAATGCGTCAAAATCTGTATTTTTTAGAGCTGCGATTGCGGCAGAATCCAGTTCATATGGATAATGCTCGGCTGCTGGCGATGGCAGAGAGAGTTCATCAGCAAAGTGGATGGAGCCATCTCCAGTAAGGAAACGTCGATTCAATGCATCCTGCGCGCTGCGATGGGAGAATGACAATTCATCGAGGTCTCTTACACGCTCACTGACACCGATTGACAATGTAATTTGGAAGGTACTCTGCATAAATTCCTGTCCTTCAAGTAAAATGCTTCGCAGTGTCTCATTTGTTGCATCATCGTGATTGACAAAATAGATAACGCTTGGGAAGAACATATCCATATTTATAAAGAGAACCTTAGATTCCATTAGCTCATTAAAAACATTGCTTATGGAGTAGCGAAGAAGACCAATTCCGCCTGAATCCTCCTTTTGGCTGGAGGAAAAGTCGATGCTTATGACAACGATCTGGCTGTATGCGTGGCAGAAATACTGGTTTAGTGCTTCGTATTCCTGCGGATAAATCTGGTTTGCATTGATTCCGTTTGTCATAAGGCGCTTTAAGGTAATGCGATCCTTTTCCTTTAGCCAGTTGTTGCTCATCGCCTGAAGGTGTGCATTTGCTGTAGTAATATTTTGGTAAATGCCTGACAAATACGTAAAGTCATCCATGCCTGCAGTTTGTACAGTTGTTTCAGTAAGTGCAGAGCTGTTTGTGATCGTTTCCTTGAACAGGCGAAAGGGTTTGTAGACGATCACGCTAACACCGAAAGTAACTAGCATGCCGAGTACGATGAAACATACACCATAAAGTAGCACAACCCAGATCAGATGATTTGATGTGTAGAGTGCATTTTGATTGAATACAGAGTAATATGTCAAATCCATGCCGCTGTTATGTAAATAGACAACTCGACTTTTTAGTAGTCCAGAGCCTTCCAAGAAATGATCCGTTTTTGAAACACGCTCGGTGATTTTTTTGTAGGTATCATCATCATTTACATTTGTACCCCACAGCTCTGGGTCAGATGAAATAAGCACATCGCCATCACCACAGACCTCAAGGATGTTGATATAATCGCTTGACTCAAGCTGAATCATTTCCTCATAAGCATCACAGTCAATGTTTACAACAATTGCACCTAGCTTTGAAGTATGGATAATCAGTGAAAATACGCGCTGAGAGGCAAATTTAGGACCGCGGGACACCCATCTAGGCAGACCATAATAGAAGGCGATGTTCGGAGTATGTTCCTGCAAAAAGGTGAAAAGCTCCTGATCGTAGTGCGTTTCAGTTGGGCTACGGTTATAGGCATCAAGTACAGTTCCAGTTCGAAAGTTAATGAAGTAAAGTGAATGAATCAGTGAACTTGTCTGCTTCATCTGATCATAAATTTTTCGCCCCTGTAATCCTGTTGTTTGTGTATAATCAGTGGAATACAAAAGCGCTGACATATCGGCATCTTCCATAATTTTAAAGCAGCTGCTGGCGATATCCTGCAGTACAGATTGATTTAGCTGGTAGGCACGGTTGATGCTTCGCTCCTGCATATCAGATAGTGTATGTCTGTAGTCATCATTTACATAGTATGTGATTAACGCAGAAAAGAGCAAAAACAAAGCGGCCGATACTAGTGCGTATGTGTGAAAAAGCTGTTTAAAATAAGAGTGCTTTTTTAGCTCTTGCCGGTATAGCGTGAGAGGGGAGTGATGTTGTTTCATAAAAAACCATGCCTTTCCGTTCTATGTATAGTTTTTTGCCGAACTTAATTATTGTAATTGTATCATTGGTACAAAAGTTTGACAAGCATTTGCATCTTAAAAAATGAACTTCAATTTTCAACACTGGGAAAAATAGTTAAAAAATCAACTCATAGTGCATTTTTATACTTTTTATACGATTTAGCATTCATTCTATATGATAAATGAGGGAGAGCAACAGTAAATAGTATAAATGCTACTGAAAAGCACAGTCTGTTAGTTTGTGGTGTTGAAAATCCAAAATTTTTAGCTAAAATGGAGCCATACCCAAACAGGGAGCCCCAAGAGGGGACAAACCAGAAAGGCGGATTATAAGAATGAAGAAGATGACAGGAAAAATGGCAATGGCGATGGCAGGTCTGATGGCGTTTGGTACAATGGGCACAGGCGTAACTGCAATGGCAGCAGAAGATGGAGACGTGGTAACAATCAAGTTTATGCATAAGGGACCAAAGCCAGACAACTGGGATGCTGTATATGCAAAGTACGAAGAAGAGTACATGGATGAGGTTGGCGTAGCACTGGACATCACATGGGTTGAGCATGCTGATTATAAGGATAAGTTAAACCTTGAGATTACAAGTGGAAATGACTGGGATCTTGTTTTTGACGCATCATGGGTTCAGTTAAAGAATCTGGCACCAGAAGGCTATTATGCAGACCTTTCTTCCTATTTTAACAATCCAGATGAGTATCCAGGACTGGCAAAGGCATTCTCAGAAGAAGTAATGGAAGCAAATATTTGGTTCGATAAGATGTGTTACATTCCACTGTTTGAGACCTATGGAAATGGTATTCCAGTCGTATGGTACAGAAAAGACTGGGCAAAGGATTGGGGTGTAGGAACAGACGGTCAGATCAACAGCTATGATGAGATGGAGCAGTACTGGCAGGCAGCAAAAGATGCAGGTGTTATTCCTTACGGTGCAACTCAGGCAAGAGGTTTCTTCCAGCAGCTTTCTGTTCGAGGTGAAGCACAGGAAGGATCTGCACAGGCTGGACTTCAGTCATTCTCATCTGCAGGCTTGACCATTTGGACTTATGTAAAAGATGGCGAGCTGGTAAGCTATGCAGTAGAAGGCTCCGGCGATGAGAACTTTAAGGATTTCCCAGAGGGATGGAATCATGATTTTGGTGCTGACCGTTATGAAAAGTTTGCCAATTGGCAGGATGCAGGTTATATTGATCCGGATTCCCTGAGTGTAACTGATTGTGGTACACCGTTTGAGGCTGGTCTGAATGCATCTATCGTTGGTACACTGGATGATTACATAGCAGATATGAAATACGTAGACTCCTGGAAGGCAGCAGGAGATGATGATGCAGAACTGGGTTACTTTGTATACGTAGATTCGATCCGTGATAAGGAAGAGGGAGCGATTCCAACTGACCGTTCAGGTAATAATGGTCTGGCTATTCCAACAACCTCCACAAAGATTGATGCAACGATGAAGTTCCTTGACTGGATGTTTGGCTCTCAGGAAGCACACGATCTGATTCAGTATGGTATTGAAGGAACAGATTTTGCGTATGGCGAGGAAGAAGGAACAGTAGATGTTCTGAGTGATTACAATTCTCAGTTTGGTGGATATGGCATGACTTGGAATCCGACCTATGCGCTTCTTGGAACATACTATGATGATGAGACACTTGCTTACAGACGTTATGAACTGGAAGATTCCACATTTGTAACCATGCCTGTAACTGGTTTCCACTTTGATACCTCTGATGTTGATTTAGCTACCTCTGTTGCACAGTGTAAGGCTGTTACCGATATGGTTGCAACTGTTAAGCTGCATGGTATCCGCGTAGATGGCTATGGTAACTCCTACGATACAATTAAAGAGATGTTGAAGGCAAATGTTGACGAGGCTATGGAGAATGGCGGACAGGAAGTTGTTGATGCACTTGTTGAGCAGCTGACTGCGTATCTGGCAAGCAAGTAAAACAAAATTTAAAATCGAAATAAGTAACGCGAAGGCGGGCGGTGTGTGAAAGAAATACCGCCCGCTTTTTACATAGGGAGGACAGGCAGAATGATCTTGGATGATAACGGCTTTTTTTACCGAGGGCTTTTTCAGTATAATAAAAATACAAAAGATTACTTTCACAATCCAGTACTGGCAGTGTGCCTGACATATGAGGCAGAGAAACTGCCGTTATTTGTCACCGTTGAAATGACGCTGGAAAAGCTAATCGGCAATGCAAGTGTACATTGCACTCTTGTTACGGCACAGGTGTGCATGACAAAGAGCAGACAGTGGTTTTATTTAAGAAAAGAAGATTTTTCCTTGCCGCTTTCGCGGTCGCGTGAGTATCGTTTTGTAAGGCAGATTCGAATCTATGCAAAGCAGGATGGGCAGCAAACTATAGCAGAGGAATGCGCAAGTATCTTGTTTGATGAGTCTAAAGCAGCTATAAATATTTCCGACGAGAAGAAATGTAACAATGTGCTTTTTGTCGAGGCACTTTCCTTCCAGAAATCTGATGGTATTAGTATCAGTACGCCAGTGTGTTCAAAGTGGACAAAGCCAGGCGAAACAATTGAGTATTCGGTTACGGTAGAAAATGAGTGCAGGACACCTGTTATGGTTCATTTATCAGCAGAGGACGATGGCTGGAAAGAGTTAAAGCCACAGATTAAAATTGCGGATGGATCAGAATCAGGAATGCAGATTTCAGATTCAGATGGTGGTTGGCTGCATTTGGAAACATCAGAAAGCAAAAATGTGACAGTAACTATTTTTATGACTGATACGTTGGCAGCAGGCGGCTGTGAAAAATTTCCAATTCATGCGAAGTGGAAAGTAATTGGAAATACAGACGAAAAAAACGAGGGAGACAGCACAATTACACTGTATGCAATGCGAAAATTGCCGCATCCATGCGTTATTTTCGATGATGATCTATTAAATGAAATTCGGCAGAAAATCAGTCGTGCAGATTGGGCAAAGGCAGCATATGAAAAGGCATATAAGGCATCAGAGGAATGGTCGTATCCATCAATTGATTTTAACAAAGACTATTTGTTTGACACTTCTCATGCGCATCATGCAAGAGACTGTGCAATTATATATCAGATCAGCGGCGAGATTCGTTTTGCACAAAAAACAGCAGCATTTTTAAGAGAGTGGAGTGCACCAGATGGATATCGCAGACTTCCACGTGCCGGTAATCAGGAGCTTGTGCATGATGGAGAGTTTTTTAAAAGTGCAGCTTGTGCATATGATTTGATCTATGACTGGGATGGTTGGACAGAAAAAGATAGAGAGAATATAGAGCAGACAATGCGTTTTTATATGGAATATATTGACGTAGAGATTTGCAGCGGTGAGGCATCAAACTGGCTGCTTGCTGAGATTGCAGGAGCCGTTTATAGTGCAGCTGTATTGGGCGATAAGGAGCGCATGGAGCGTTTCTTATATGGACCGGGCGGTGCTGCCGACGAACTAGCAAAGGGTGTGCTTGATGATGGCTGGTGGTATGAGGCTTCCATTGGCTACAATTTGATGTGTGCAGGACTAATGTCCGAATTGTCTGTTGCAGCATCACACTTTGGCATGAATTTTAAGGATATTAAGGTTACACCAGCTTACCGAAGAACAAACTGCGTGGCAGAGGCGCGCTTAGATGGTCTGTCTAATGATATCTGGGGTGAAAATACAAAAAACTACAGAAGCATTGAGATGCTTTGGGACAGCCTGATTCCGTTCTATGATTATCGAGGAGTTGTCATGGGAATCAATGACTCTGCCGAACAAAAAAGCAACGCACAGACAAAGGCATTTTATAAGCTTGATTATGAATTGGCTTATCGCTTGTACAAGAAGCCAGAGTATGCTTATATGATTTCAAGACTTGGCGATGATGAGCGAAATGTACTGTTTGGAGAAGAGGTGCGTCCTGCATATGAGTTAGATGAACTTCCATATGAAAAGAGCTGCTATGCGCAGAATGCAGGATCTGTTGTGCTTCGTTCTCATAAAAAGGATCGTCCAATCCGTGAGCAGATTCAGGTGGGTCTTAAATATGGCTCTCACGGCGGTGCACATGGTCACTATGACAGAGCAAGCATGAATGGACTGATGCGCTATGGTCGCTCATTAACCAATCCGGAGAATATCTGGTACAGCTATCATACATTCATGTATAAATTTTATTGTCAGACATCAATCACTCACAATATGGTCACGGTCGATCTCAAGCAGCAGGAGGCCGCACCGCCAAAGCAGCTTTTGTTTTATGCAGGTGATGCAATGCAGGCATTTGGTGTAGAGAATAACAGCAGATGGAGCTATCCGCCGTATGGCGGCTGGCCGGTAGGCAAGCAAAAGACAATTGAAGAGCGCCAGTGGATGGAGGGTAGGAGCTTTCCAATTCCAGAAAAGCATCCAGAGTATGCAATGCGAAGCGGCTTCACAGAGCCTGTTATTACAAGACGAGTAACAATCCTTACGGATGACTATGTTGTTAATTTTGATTATGCAAAGAGCAGTCAGCCAGAGAGCAATCATGATTTCCAGTGCATTTACCATCTGCAGGGTCTTACAAAAGTGGATGATGCGCTGTCGATTCTGAGCCAACAATAACGCCAAGGTCAATCAGGCGCTG
>CAUCWU010000115.1 GCA_958446555.1 uncultured Lachnospiraceae bacterium
CTGTCTAATGCCAGTCCGCCTTGAGCATTTTCCTTTGCTTTTAACGCATCCAGAATGCTAACTTCATACGCGGTGTTGACCATTCCGCCTGAACCATTTCCACTTTTATAATAATGAAACTGATTGATACCAAACACGGCAATGCGATCCCCTCTGTTTAGAGGAAGCGCCTCTCTGTCATTTTTTAACAGTACAATGCCTTCTGCGGCTGCCTGTCTGGCACAAGCAGCATATTTTTTCTGATCCAAATGATCTTCCATCCTATCTTTTCCCCTTTCCATAGCAATTCAAAAAATATTGTCTCAGTCTGATGAATTGGATTGGACGCATTATTTTAAAGAGTTGCTTTCAAACCATATTGATGCGATATCCACCGTTTCTCTTGTCTGTGGCAGCTCCAAACCAAATTCCGTCACCGTTCCTGTATAACCATCTACGCCAGACAGATCAATTGAGATCGTCACAAAACCGTCCTCGGACGCAGCAGCCTCTGCCTTATATTCAGACAATTTGCATTCAATTCTGCCCTGACCAATTTGAATATTATCGGTCTCATTGTCTGTCTGATCGCTCGTTGTATTGTTTGTCTTATCTTCTGTCGCAAATACAACTGCGAGCTGTTGAGTTTCATATACATACTTCCATTTCAGACGAAGCTTTAATACATTCTGTTTTTCGCAGTCCATGGTCGGCTTTTTCAGCGTAAGACTCGGCTGATACCCGCCATCCGAAAGTCTTGATGGCAGCAACTCCAGATAATCTATGCCATATCCTACATTGGCATTCTTTGCACTCCATCCCCACATCTGAAAGCCCGATTTCTGAGAAAAGTTTCCAACCGTATCAAAGATCCATAAAAAGTTATTCCCATCACTGGCTGATTTTGATGCAGCAGAAAATAACGTCTTCTCTGGTGTGTCAATCACATAATCTTGTCCATCTTTCACACAAGGAAAACCGAGTACCTTTGCAAGACCTTCTACTGGAAGCATTGGGATTCCGCACTTCATATATACGGTTCCACCAAGAGATTTTTCTTCTCCATTTACCAGTGCAATGTCTTTTCCTGCCTCAAAACGATACGATTTTTGATTGCGATACAGCATAAGTGCCTGATTTTCCTGATCCCATTCATAATAGGTATACAGATAATATGAAATCAGACTTTCTGCTGGCTCAAACGGAAAATAGTCGACACCATCCACAGTTTCCATCTGAATTTTATTTTCCAATTTAAAGCCATTCACTCGAAGACCTGGAAGATCTTGTGCCAACTCTAGTGTAATGGATTTTATCGTACAGATTAAATCATTTCCATCTATCGGATCCAGACGAAGTTTCGTGATGTTTCCATACCAGTT
This sequence comes from uncultured Lachnospiraceae bacterium, assembly GCA_958446555.1. Taxonomy (GTDB): domain Bacteria; phylum Bacillota; class Clostridia; order Lachnospirales; family Lachnospiraceae; genus Anthropogastromicrobium. The sequence goes on from CAUCWU010000115.1 coordinate 1,362, forward strand.
TGTATACTCGGACATTGGAAATACATAATCTGTTTCCTCATCGGTCTCGGAATAAAATTTGATCGAATTTCCTTCTGTGAGACTGCCGCCATTGACCGCATAATACAACTGAATGTATTCGCCTTTTGGCACCTTTGCTCGGACACGAATATTTATTACATCATCGGCAGTGAGTCCCTCATACATGGCCGGCAAAAAGGTCAGCGTGCCATCTGGATTCTCACCTGTCTCCATTTGAATGCCATCCTTTGAAGTGGTGATTTTTCCTTTGAAATTTGCAGGTTTTAAATACGTTTCATACGCATTGGCATCGTTCAAAAAATCAAAGATTCTCACATTTTCACTTCCAGACGTTTCATAGGTACCATCGTCCCGAAGCACTCTTTTATCCTGCGGGTATGCATGACCAATCTGCGCCAACTGCGTATCATCTGGCACTATATCTTCATGCTTTTCACCTTTTGTATAAATCTCTCGCACGGCATCCAGATAGCCAAAGCCCTGATTCTTCTCACATGGCATCAAATAGGTACCTTCGCCATACTCATTCCAACTAGAAAGCATCACAAAATTCGTTGCCCAATCTGGTGCATCCATTTCCTTTAAGTAGGTATCTCTTACCCATTCATTCGTCTTCTTAAAATCGACTGCTGTCATCACAGGGGTTCTTACTCCATGCCAACCAATCGCATTAAAGCCAGAGCTTACCGTTGGTATCGTATAGACATCGTTATCCTCTTTTGCTTTTCGATTTAAATTTACATTTGCCTCATAATAGCAGCCTTGTTGTCCCCAGTTATAGGCATACCAACCGTCAAAACCATACGCCGCACTGCCTTCTGTCCGATAGCTATTACAGTCTAAGATAATCGCACCGTCAAAGCCAAGCTTTTTTACTTCTTCGCGCAGATAATCAAATTCAGCTTTTAAGCCCGTACCAAATTTACTGATCAGCGAATCGGCTCCAAATACCGCAAACACCACCTTATTCTCAATGGTCATATAACTCGGATTAGAAAAATAATACTCCATCCAATATGGGACAAAGTAATTGCGAAACGCATCACTGTCCACTGGAGTTGCACCATTCGCTGCCTCCCAGATCAGGCAAAACTTCATTTTATCCTTGTTCTTCGCATGCAAAAATCCATTATCTAGTGCAGTGATATCCCAAGCCTGCTTGATCGGCTTATCGGATTCTCTTCCCAGCCAGCAAAATGCCTGAAAATCAATGCCATGCTCTGCCAAAAATTTGATCTCCCAATCAGAAGTCTGAGGCTGTCCCTCATCGTAATAGCCAAGAACTGGCCGAATATCTTCATATGGTGTGATGGTCGCCCAGCCTGTATGCTCTCCATTTCTCCACAGGGAACACACATTTATACCAATGATATAGTCATCGGCTCCTTCTGGGATTGTCACAGCTTCCATCTCGTAATCCACTAACTGATTGACCCGAATATCATCTAAGAAAATCTTCGTATTCCCTGTATTTTCAAAATGGATTCTATTTACAAAATCAGTCTGTGTCAAAAAATCTATCTGTGCAATTTCCTTCTGGTTGATCTTTATTACCGCACTCTGACTTTCCATATCGGCTTCCACCCGAATATGATACCACATCTGGTCTGTATATTCTTTAAGCATCTGCGTTCCATTATAAAAACTGCCATCCTTTGCCGTAAGCTGCACCACAGGCATATCACCCGCAAGCAGTGTATAGACACCATCACTTCCTTCTGGAAGATACGTATAAAAGCTAAAATTCACTTTGCTGCCCAGTGCGTCAAAACTTCTTCCAGTTTCTACACCCTCTGGAAGAATCAGATGCTGATCCTCCGCGGATAGTTTTTCTGCATTGTCCAGTGTCACACTGACCTGACTTACCGGATTGTCAAAGCTTTCATACACCTCATAATTTGCTTCCACATAGCCGCCCATTACTTGTGTTTCATTTAGTGTCTCATCTAGTGTCTCAAAAGCCAGATATCGCACACGATCTCCCGTAAGTGGATATGTTCCGCACTCAATATTGTTAATATAAGTAGTCGAAGTTCTTCGATCCAAATCCACAATCACACGAAAAACCACATCATATGGGTCTTGAAAATAATCATCCAAAAGCTTTGTCAGACTTCCATCTGGATTCTGGATCCAGATGGTGTTTTCCTTTGTCACCAGATAATAAACAGGGGTTCCTTCTTCGTCGCACAAATCTAACACATTTCCATTGAAATTGTACAGATACTTTACTTGAAACTGAAGATCAATCTTACCTTCGGTTACGGTATTAAAATATCGAATCAATCTGGAATGCTCATTTTCCATCACATCGCTGATCACACCATTATTGGAAAAATCCGTCTTGGGCTTTCCTGCACGGTTGTCAATCTCCCAGCCCGACTCAATTCCTTCCTTTGCACCGGAATTGTCCAGATAATCGGCGAAACACAACTCATACGCCTGTCTGGGAGTCCGAATAAAGAATTCGGAATCTGCTGTTTCCTTGTTCTTTTTTACTGCTTCGTTATTTTCTGTTGTTTCTGCTATTTTCATCGTCTCTTTCTCTGGTTCGTTTTGAGAGCCATTCGAGACAGCCGCTCCCATGAGAACACCTGCTGTCATGCACACAATTGATGCAAACTTTTTGTATTTTGCCATTCTGCCTCCTTCCTGTCGTTATCCTTTTACTGCACCGAGCAGCATACCACTGGTGAAATATTTCTGTATAAACGGATAAACGACGAGAATTGGTACCATTGCCACGATAATTTTTGCTGCATTCATCGTCTTATCCGAGGTCTCTGCTAATGCAATAATTTCCTCATAAGACATCGTCGTGTAATCAAGTCGAATATTCAAGTTATAAATATAAGTCTGCAGTGGCTGCTTTGCAGAATCATTGATGTACAAAAGTCCATCAAAGTAGGAATTCCAATGACCCACAAACTGGAATAAGAACAGGCAGGCCAGTGATGGCACACACAGCGGAACGTAAATTCGGAATAAAATCTGTAACGGATTTGCACCATCAATTGTTGCAGCCTCATTCAACTCATACGGCACATTTCTAAAAAAGTTCATCATCAAAATCATGTTCCAGATTGGAAGCGCGCCCGGCAGAATCATAGACCAGAAGCTGTTGAACAGATGATACTGACGCATCAACACGTAGGATGGAATCAGACCACCGTTAAACATCATATTTACCAGAAAGAACCACTTAAAGAAACGTCCCTCTGGGAATTTTTTGTGCGGCACACACAGCGGATATGCAGTCATTACTAACATCAACATATTAAGGGAACAACCCACAACAACTCGCTTAATGGATACCCACATTGAACTAAAGAAAACACTGTCCTCCAAAATCTTGCTGTATGATTTCAGATTAAAGCCCATCGGAATCAGCCATACGCGTCCTGCGTCAACATAAACTCTGTCACTAAAGGATAAAATCAGTGTATACCACATCGGATAAAAGCAAAGCATTGCCATCACAATCAATACAACGACAATCACAACATGCCCTGCAGTCAGTTTTCTTTTTCGCATAACAGTACTCCTCCTTAAAAGATCTTGTAATCAGCAAATTTGTCTGCTGCCCAGTATGCAATAATCGTAAGAATGATTGCAATCACACTTTTAAACAGACCAACTGCAGTACCAACACCATAATTCATACTGATCAAGCCCTGACGATACACCCATGTATCCAAAATATCACCAGTCGACATAACAAGTGTATTGTACATATTAAAGATCTGGTCAAAACCTGCATTTAAGATGCCACCCAGACTCAACACAGCATTTAATACAATGACATTTCGGATACCTGGAAGGGTTACATGAATTGTCTGCTTCCATCTGCTTGCACCATCCATTTCTGCGGCCTCATACAGACCCTGATCAACCGCCGTCAATGCAGCCAGATAAATAATTGCACTCCATCCGAATTCCTTCATCGTCTCGGTTATGATCATAACTGCCGGGAAGATTGATGCGGTACCCAAAATAGAAACATGAACACCTGCCTCACTCAATGCCGACTCAATCAAACCATTCGTTCCAATTACATATTTTAATACAGTTGCAAAAATAACCCATGATACAAAATGAGGCAAATACGTAATTGTCTGAATTGTTTTCTTTAATTTCATATTGCGCACTTCATTGATCATCAGCGCAAAAACAATCGCGATTACCTGTCCTGCTACAATCTTTCCGATCGCCATTACAAGTGTATTTCGGATAATGCGCCATGCATCTGGCTGACGAAAGAAGACTTCAAAATTATCAAATCCAACCCATTCCGAACCAAACCAGCCTTTCACCGGAATAAAATCCTGAAATGCGGCAAGAATTCCCGGCCATGTACGAGTATTAAACAAGAAGACAAATATTGTACCCGGAAGTATAAGAAGCCAATAATAAACGCGGTCCGGTATTCTGAATGTTTTTGTGCTTTTCTTTTTCTCCATAACGCTCCCTCCAACGTCAAATGCTGCCATTTTTTCTTTCTGACAAGCAAAAAGGAAAATGGCAGCATCTGTACATTTATTTTTTATTTACCAAGTAATTCCTGAACTTCTGCGGTGATCTCTGCTCCACCCTGAGCAAGATACTCTTCCACAAAGCTGTCAAAGTATTCTGGAATTGTCTTTCCATCGGTATCACCCATGATCATCTTAACATATGCATCGGACTCGAGTGTTCCAAGGAAGCTGCCGTACTTTCTCATGCTGTCTGTCGTACCCTGGAAAACCGTACCAACAGGAGTCGGATTTGCTTTTGCCAGTGCGCCAATACCAACGGTACAAGCTACATAATTGTTGTAAGTGGTAACTGCATCGCTATCTCCTACTGTAACCTCTCTTGGGCTCTTTCCTTCCTGAATCGCATCGTTTACAGCCGGACCATACTGCAATACCAGTGTGTACTGGTCATTTGCGCCTTCAATCAGGCCATCTGTCTGCTCCTGAATAAATGCTCTCATCTCATCAACATCTGCAAACTCATGATTTAATGCCTTCTCAATAACCTGATCCATCGGCTTTGTTAAAACGGATGGTGCGGTAGAGGTATTCATTGGGCTGAAGCAGTTGTTTGCCTCATAGGAGATACCATCAAAGCCAGATGCCTCAGTATCAATGTCATAGCCCTTTGTCAGCATATCGTATGCATAGACAAATGCTTCTGGATGCTCAAAGCCTTCTCTTACGACAAATACACTTCGCACTGGGTTTCCGGCTGCGGAACGAATCTCACCGCCTTCTTCTCCCGGAAGTACATATGCGCTCCACTCTGCTTCCTGATTTAGACTAATATTTGCACTGAGTGCATCCCAGCATCCCCACCATGGTGAGAAGACAATTCCAGCCTTGTCCTCTCCGATTACCTGCTTGATGGTATCTGCTTCCCACGTGGCAAAGTCAGATGGAATAATGCCCTTCTGGTACCAATCATTTAATAATACCAATGCATCTTTTGCGCCATCCATAAGAGAACCATAAATGACTGTGCCATCCTCCTGCTTCTGCCAAAGTCCCGGAGCAGCTCCGCCGACATTTAAGAACAGATCACATAAGTTTCCACTACCGCCGTAGGAAGCACCAAAGTTTGAAAGCGTTGCAATACCATAGGTATCATCCTCTCCATTGCCGTCCAGATCGCTTTGCATAAAAGCTAATGCAATTTCTTCCAAATCGGCATAAGACTTTGGCTCCTCTAATCCAAGCTTTTCCATCCAATCCTTACGAATCCATACGAGTGGAGAGCCATCAAAGTTCATGGATACCTGCGGAATTCCGTAGATTCTTCCATCAATTTTTAATGTATCCAGTGCCAGATTATCGCCCATTGCATACAGACTTTGAAGACTTGGATGATCGCCCTATAACAGTTCATCTGTCAAATCCGCAATCAGTCCACTCTTTACTAACGTGTAATACTGATTCATGTCAACTTCCATCAGATCTGGGATTTCTCCACTGGCAATTGTCGCATTCTGCTTCTGTGTATACGCATCACCACTTGCCGACCACAGCGTTTTTGGAACCAGACCACTC
>CAUCWU010000116.1 GCA_958446555.1 uncultured Lachnospiraceae bacterium
AAATGGTAAGAGTATTATTTTCTTTAATGTTTGGGAAAAAGTATGTTTCTGTTGAGTTTGAAAAAGAAAACAAATATGAAGTATTAGGGAAAGATTTGAGAGATTTTCTTGCTATGATTGATTCGGGGCAAATTAACGAAGCAGAAAATATACTTATAGATAGCATTGATTATGCAAATAATGATGAGGTAATGGCGGCAACTCTTTTTTATCAATACCTTAGTGAGAAAGATAGTGAGTTTTTGAATAACAACAATGCTTGATATGTATGAATTTCTAATTACCATCAAGATATAGAAAGTGCAAATAAGAATTATGGTCAGATGCTTAGGATTATAAAAGAAAATTTTGGAGGCTTTTAATGGAACGAATAAAAATATTTCAACCAGAAACTTATCCGAAGAATATAGATCATGTGAGAAATGAAATTACCAATTTATCGAACAATACGAAAAATTCATAGTCGTTTGATGAACGCTATGGAAGAGCATATGCTTGAAGAATGGATTCATTTAGTAAAAAAACATCGACATCAGAAGTTTCGCACGCTATAATACAGATAGACAGGAAGTTGCCTAGGGCAGTCGGATGGTTGAATCGACAGGAAGGAGAAGCTAAGAGGAATGTAGAAAATTTTTGAGTTCTTCTTGGCAGATGCGATGAAAAGAGAGTATATCGAGCATTATAGTAACAGTCTGGGAAAGCAGATGCACATGTGTATCTATGGTCATGCGGGCGTGCCGCTTCTTGGTTTTCCGACTCAGGATTCGAAATGCTATAATTATCAGGATTTTGGTGTAGTCGGACAGATCAGTGATTTTATTGAGCAGGGAAGAATTATGCTGTTTACAGTTGACTCTGTGGATGAGGAGAGCTGGTCCTGTCAGGACGGAATTCCATCATGGCGCTCAGCCAGACAGGAGCAGTATTACCACTATATTGTCGATGAGGTGTATCCAATTCTCGCAGGGAAAAATACATCTGGCAAGCTTCCGATTGTGACAGGTCTTAGTCTTGGCGCAAATCATGCAGCAATTACATTTCTTCGAAGACCAGAATTGTTTAGCGGAATGCTTGCGCTTTCTGGTGTCTACAATAGCGATTATTTCTTCCAAGGATGGTGCGATGGAAATCTGTACCAAAATTCACCGGAGCGTTTTCTTGAAAACATGCCGGCTGATCATCCGTACATCGACCTGTACAACCAAAAGAAAATGATTTTCTGTGTTGGACAGGGTGCTTGGGAGTATGAAGGTGGACAGACACTCCGAAATTTGAAGCACATTTTTGATGAGAAGGGAATCCATGCATGGTGTGATTTCTGGGGTGGAGATGTTGCACATGACTGGTATTGGTGGTTTCGTGAGCTTCGCTATTTTCTTCCGATTTTATTGGAAGATTAGGGTTGACTTTATCAAAGGTCATATGGTATAGTGAGGCTACAAAGCTTTAAGAATCAGAAGCTTACGATTAAAAATTTGATATCCGTGAGGGAGTAGTTCGCGATCAACGTGGTTTGTCAACAGACTCGGCGTGTGCCTGGCAAATCTTAAAGAATGAGACTCATGTATGCTTTTTTGAAAAAGTATACATGGGTCTTTTGTAATATCGAGGGTAAACTGATTCTTAGAGAAAAAATAGCTGAAGGAGGCTTGTCTATGGAGTATCACAGGAAGAGTAAAAACGAGGTTTTACAAGAACTGGATGTGAGGCAGGAGCAGGGACTTTCTGTATCTGAGGTGAAAAGGCGTCAGGAAAAGTTTGGTCCGAATCGTCTTCGGGCGAAAAAGAGTAAGAGCAATCTGGAGCGGTTTGTCGAGCAATTTAAGGATGTGATGATTCTGATTTTGCTTGCAGCTGCGGCTGTATCGTTTGTCGTTGCCTGTACAGAGGGGGATCCGAAAGGCTTTTTTGAACCGCTTTTGATTTTACTGATTGTCGTAGTCAATGCGATTATGGGTGTGATGCAGGAGAGCAAGGCTGAAAAAGCACTAGAAGCGCTCAAAAATATGTCGGCTCCACATGCAAGAGTACTTCGAGGAGGAGTCGAGTCGGTGATTGATGCGTCTGAATTGGTGCCGGGCGATATCATACGATTAGAGGCTGGAGACTTTGTTCCGGCAGATGCAAGATTGTTAAAGAGTGTCAGCTTAAAGAGCGAGGAATCAGCTCTGACCGGTGAGTCGGTTCCAGCCGAAAAGGACGCAGAGGCGATGCCAAAAGAAAATGCACCGCTTGGGGATCGAAGCAATATGATTTTTTCTGGCTGCAGCATTACCTATGGAACCGCATTGGCAGTGGTAACGGCAACTGGAATGGATACCGAGATGGGAAGGATCGCCAACTTGCTCGACAGCGCAGAGGATGGTCAGACACCTCTTCAAAAAAGACTTGCCCAGCTTGGAAAATACTTGGGTATTTTGGCACTTGCCGCATGTGCAATCATTTTTGTTGTGGGACTTGCAAGTGGGCTTCCAGTGATGGAGATTTTTATGACAGCCGTGTCACTTGCTGTATCGGCAATCCCAGAGGGACTTCCAGTTATCGTTACGATTGTCCTTTCAATTGGCGTACAGAGAATGGTTCAGAAAAATGCGTTGATTCGTCGTCTTCCAGCTGTTGAGACGCTTGGAAGCGCATCGGTGATCTGTTCGGATAAGACAGGAACATTGACACAGAATCGTATGACATTGGTTGAAACTTATCTGGATGGAGAAAGGGAGGCCAAGCGATTAGAGAAGACGGCAGAGAACCGCGTGAAACAGCTACTTTGTCTTGGCACTCTTTGCTGTGACGGATCGATTGTGTTTGATGGGGATAAGGAACAGCATATCGGAGATCCGACTGAGACTGCAATTGTGCTTGCCGCCTATAAAAATGGAATGACAAAGGAAATGCTTTCTGAAAAGTATCCGCGTCTGGCAGAGCGACCATTTGACTCGGATCGAAAGTGTATGAGCGTTGTCTGTCGCATGGATGGAAAGCTGATTGCAATTGTAAAGGGTGGCTTTGATGTGATGGAGCCTCTTTGCATTTCGGGCGATTTAAAGACTGCTCGCCGTGTGATGGAGCAGATGAGCGAGCGTGCACTTCGCGTGTTGGCTATTGCTTACAAAGAAATTGATGCGATTCCGACTGAGAAAGAAATGGCATCCATTGAGAGTGAGCTTCATTTTTGTGGACTGGTTGGTATGATTGACCCGCCAAGAGAAGAGGCAAAGGTGGCAGTGGCCGAGTGTCGAAAGGCTGGAATTAAGCCGGTTATGATCACAGGCGACCATGTGGTGACTGCCTCTGCAATTGCAAGAGAGCTTGGCATTATGAAAGATGGCGACAGAGCGTTAACTGGTGCAGAGGTAGATGCGATGACAGACTCAGAGCTTGATAGCCAAGTAGAGCACATTGCTGTCTATGCACGAGTTTCGCCGGAAAATAAGATTCGAATTGTAAAGTCTTGGCAGAGAAAGGGTCAAGTCGTTGCGATGACAGGAGATGGTGTCAACGATGCACCTGCACTAAAGGCAGCTGATATTGGATGTGCGATGGGCATCACTGGAACCGATGTTGCAAAGGGAGCAGCTGATATGACACTGACCGATGATAATTTTGCAACAATCGTGGATGCCGTCAGAGAAGGCCGTGGAATCTATGCCAATATTAAAAAGGTGGTCGGTTATCTTCTTGGAACTAATATCGGAGAGGTTGTCACCGTCTTTACCGCAATGATGCTGTGGCATAAGACACCGCTTTTATCAATGCAGCTTTTGTGGATCAACCTGGTGACGGATAGTCTTCCTGCGATTGCGCTTGGCATGGAGGCTGTGGAGCCGGAAGTAATGGAGCAAAAACCAAAGCCCAAAAGCGAAGGATTATTCGCTCATGGGCTTGGTGTGAGAATTGTTCTTCAGGGATTTATGTTTGGTCTTTTGGCGCTTCTTGCCTTTGTCATTGGTGAGAAAGGAACGGGAGAACTTGCTGGAGGACAGACAATGGCATTTGCCGTATTATCACTGTCTCAGGTCATTCAAGCTTACAACATGCGATCAGAGCATTCACTCTTTAAGATAGGAGTCTTTACCAATCAGAAGCTAAACAAAGCAGCACTTCTTTCAATTGGATTGGTGCTTGTAGTGTTGTTTACTCCGCTTCGCATTCCGTTTGGAATGATTTCGCTTTCTCCACAGCTGTATTTAGAAGCGCTGGGACTGATTTTTATTCCAGTTGTGATTATGGAATGCTCAAAGGCATTTGGATTGATCAAACATCAGCACTAAGTTTGGACATAGTGTAAAAAACAAAATCAAATTTTCTTCTTGCTGTGCAAACCAACCTTGTGATAATAAATGAACAAAAGTACGCTACACAGAATCCATCCAAATGGATAGCCAAGTGCAACCGATGTAATGGTGTCAAAGCACTTTGAGATGATGAACAGATAAATTTGACGGAACACAATAAAGCTTCCCATCATAATCACCATCGGCGCGGTGGAGTTTCCTGCACCGCGCAGTGCATTGGCATATATTTGGTTGAAGCAGATCGCAATGTAAAATGGCATCATTAAACGAATGAAACGAACACCAAAGGCTAACACTTCCTCGTCCTGTGTGAACAGGGAGGCCAGTGTTGGCGCAAATAATAAAACTGGGAACATTAAAATTATGGCAGTACCGATTGCGATAATAAGCGCAGTGGTAGTGCCTTTTTTTGCGCGGTTCATATTGCCGGCACCAAGATTTTGACCGACAAAGGTAGTGACAGAAAGGCCGACGCTCTGAATTGGAAGCAGACAGAATTTATCGAGCTTTCCATAGGTTGTCCATCCTGCCATGCAGGAAGATCCAAAGTGGTTGATGTATGACTGAACAAATACATTTGAGAAGGATGTAACAGCCATCTGAAGTCCTGCTGGAAAACCAATGCGAAGAATCGACAAAGTGGTTGCTTTATCAATGCGAAGATCTTTCCAGACAAGCTTGTAAGCATTCGTCTCTTTTGTCAAAATGGACAGCACAAGAATTGCAGATATCCACTGGGAAATGATTGTTGCATAGGCAACACCAGATACGCCCATGTGAAAAACAATTACAAAAACGAGGTCGAGAATAATATTTGTGACTGCACAGACAATCAAAATATAAAGTGGGCGTGTAGAGTCACCGACTGCGCGCAAAATTCCAGCCCCCATGTTGTATAGCATAAGACCAGAAACACCAGCAAAATAGATTGTCAGATATCTGGAAGATTCAGGCAAAACATCTTCTGGTGTATCCATTAAACGAAGAAAAAATGGTGACAAAAATAGTCCTGCAATCGTAAAGAAAACAGCAAGCACAAGTGTCAGTGCGATTGTGGTATGTACGGTGCAATGAAGTGCTTTGTCATCGCGGCTTCCAAAATTGTGGGAGATAACAACGCCTGCACCAGTGGATAAACCAGAGAAAAATCCTATTATGGTATTGATAATGCAGTCAGTAGAGCCAACTGCTGCGAGTGCTGTTTTGCTGACATAATTGCCCACAACAATACTGTCAACCGTGTTGTAAAGCTGCTGAAACAGATTTCCTACAAGGAGTGGAAGCGCAAATAGAATCAGCTGCTTGGCAATGTTTCCTTCGGTCATCAGCCGGGCACCGGAGGAATGCTTCTTTTGTGAGAAGGAAAAACTCATGATAACGCCTTTCTATTATGATATGAATGATACTGAAATTATATCATAGAAAGAGCAGTGGAGAAATGGAGAAAGTTGGCTTTTCAAAAAATGAATTAGAAAGAGAAAGGGACAGGAAAGTAACATTTTTGTGCTGCATTTTCTGTCCCTTGTAGCATATTAAAATTTTGTTTGTACGGTTAGATATTGTCTGACCTTGACATATTGTAAGCAATTTGGTTTATTGTTTTCAGGTGATTTTCTTCTCTGGCAAAGTATAAGGCAGTCTGAATCCATCTTACTGGACTATAAATTTCTGTAACTTGGCTGTTGTATTTTTCGATAACATAGAGAAGATCCCAGCAATCTAGCTTAAGCAGTTTACTTATCACAATGACTGTTGGTTTTAGCTCTTTTCCAATTGGAATATTGATAATCGAGCTGTTTAATGTATCATACAGAACTGAGAAAACTGAGTCAACAATATCTGTTGAGAATCCCCGCTGTATTGTTATCATATGTACGCTTTTGTAGTCAAAATGTGAGTATAAGAAATCCATGGAATACTGTTCTGATTTTGTTGTGGAAACGATTTCAGCGTTTGCTTCTTTAATCGTATCATCAAAAAGATTACTATCATCTGAAGATATTTCGAGCGATTCCCAAATCGAAGGAGTATCTTGAATTACATAGAAATTTGCTGCTCGTGCTTTTGTGCCATTTCGATAGCGAGCTTGCTTAGAAATTAATTGCTTTTCTTCTAATAATTGCAGTGTAGTTCGGACAACCTTTTCTGCAAGTCCTGTTTTTTTGGCAAGTCCAGCAAAACTAGGGAATGTTGCTGATGGACTATTTTTTCCATAATGGCTATAGCGCATCAGAATAGCAAGCAAAATTTTTTCGTTGGAACTGAGCGTCTCGCAATCCAAAAAATCTATGTGTAACATGGTGAATGGTCGGACATCCTTTTTCTGTACTATGTCCATGCTAAATCGTCACAAAATACTGGTTTGTGACAGTCCTCCCATTCTGTTTTCTATTTTGCTTTAAGTTACATTTTAAAAAACCCTTATCTTTAAGGCTTTTGATTGTTGCAATTGCAGTTGGTTTGGTAACGTCCATTTTTTTTGCTAAGTGATCATAGCTGATACTTCCAGCTTCGGTGTCTAGAAGAATGATCAATGCAATTTTTTCTTTGCAATTTAAGGAATCATTATACAAAATTTTGCGATTTACAGGTATGCAATCATTTTCCATTAGTATCATCCCCTTTCCTTCATTTGTTTTTTTAATAAGTAAAAAAATTTTACTTGATATGGACAGTATAGCATAGTGTACTTCAAAAAGTAATTGTTTTGAGAAGAAAGAATGTAAATATTCAAGTGTATATACTAAGTATATTTTGAGTGCAAAATGCACCGAACCCAGGTGCAAAATACACCGAACCGGGTGCAAAATATACCGAACCGGGTGCAAAATACACCGAACTTTCAATGAAAGTCTTCGAAGGCTTTTTAATTTTATGTTTAAACAACTTGACAAAAAATAGAAGAAATGCTACTGTATAAATATAGAATATAAATGAATTAAAACCATAATTGAAATAAAATCATAAGATATTCTGCAAAAAAACTGACAATTATATGTGCTTTGTCGGTACTTTTTGTGGTCAGTGCATAGGGCTGGAGGTTCTCTAGCAGAATAGGAGAAAGCATTATGTAATTGAATATATTGACAAAAATAAATTTTTGTGTCTAA
>CAUCWU010000117.1 GCA_958446555.1 uncultured Lachnospiraceae bacterium
ACAGATCGTTAATCAGAAGGATAGTCTTGGAAAGATTTATGAGATTACCTCTCAGCTGGATCAAAGAGGACCAGAGGAGGTGCTTTTCTATGCGGCTCAAGTGCTTTCGAAGCTGATGGAGACCGACGATGCAGCAATTTATACAGTGGCCAACAAAGATTATGCTCGTCTGTTTTCCTTCACGTCTCAGACGGCAAAAAAGCTTGGAAAATCAATTTGCTATTCAGATATGAAGGACATGTACGATGAGCTGCTTGCACACAGAGTTTATATTAACAAAACAATGGATAGTAACTATCCGTTAATGGCCTGCGCAGTCTATTCAGAAGATCAGATGCAGACCATTTTGATGCTCTGGGGTCTTCCTTGGGAGCGTATGAATTTAGCAGAGGCCAATCGTTTGACAGTGGTTGGATATCTGATTCAAAATGCAGTTGTAAGAGCAAGTCGCTATCTGGATGCACTCCGCGAAAGACGTTATGTAGAAGATAGCGATATATTAGGAAACGAGGCATTCAAGCAATTGGTAAATGCATTTTTTGATGCAAAGCGCAATGGTCTTACTGAGTGTTGCTTATTAAAAATTCATCATACAGCTGAAAACTTTAAGGAGACAGCTCAAAGGTTGGAAAAGAAGTTGCGCCAGACAGATTATTTTGGTGTGCTTTCAGATGGTCTCTATGTGCTTCTTCCGAATACAGATGACGAAGATGCAGAGGGCGTAATAGCACGTTTTAAAAAGGAAGGTTTTGAGAGTACAATTGTTCATACGGAGGATGTAGTAGCATGACAAGAGCAGAATGGATGTTTGTGATTGTATGGATCATCAATTTGATTGTATCTGTTCTTTATTATTTGTGGGGAGCTTTATTCTATGTTCCAGCGAGAGAACAGCAAGATAAGGATGAGGCAGAATATCTTCATGATAACAGACGAACCTACTTGATTCGAGTGATCGTTATGGTGCTGTGTCCAATCGTAGGACCTCTTTTCTTTCTAGTCAGTTATCTGATTTATATGACAATATTTAGACAGGAAGTGGATCTTGAGGATGTAATTTTTAGTAAGGAACGAGTCAAGACACATGCAAAGGCAGACGAGGAACGAGAGCGAAATCTGGTTCCTCTTGAGGAGGCACTTGCGGTAAGTGATAAGAAAAATCTTCGAATGCTGATGTTGAATGTAATTCGAGGGGATCTTCAAGATTCACTTGAATCTATTGCGCTTGCATTAAACAGTTCTGATTCAGAGACCTCTCATTATGCTGCGTCGGTGCTTCGAGATGAGTTGAATGACTTTCGCGTAAATGTGCAGAAAATCTATACCGATATGAAAGAGGAGAAGGAAGACCAGACTGATGCAGAGACGATGCTGATTGATTATATGAATCGAATTTTGTGTCAAAAGGTTTTTACAGAGATAGAGCAAGCAAAGTTTGTTCAAATGATGGTAGATGCAGCAGAATCTCTTTATCAGAAGAATGCGCAGTTGGTAACGCCAGCGCGATATGAGGCTGTTTGTTTGCGATTGATTGAACAAAAACAGTTTGACCAAGCTGATGTTTGGTGTGAGCGCCTTGCAAAACAGTATCCAGAGGAATTATCAGCATACACATGTAGATTGAAATTATATTTTATAAAAGGCGACAAAGAACATTTCTTTGCCGTGATGGATCAGCTAAAGAAGTCCGATACGATTATTGATAATGAGACGTTGGAGCTGATTCGCGTATTTAGCTAAAAGAAAGAAGGTGAAGGCGATGTCTATGACAATACTTACAATCCTGCAGATTGCGCAGGCGCTCAGTGCATATACGTTGGTGACATGTATTTTTCCAGCGATCTTATTGCATAAACGGCTGGCAGCATATAAAATGTCAGAAAGGTTGATTGGATATTTCCTTGCCGGTAATTTTTATATTATTTATCTGGTATTTTTGCTCCAGTTTCTTCATATATCACATCCGATCACATTGCAGATTGGTACGATTGCTCCGTTTTTCCCAATTATTTGGAAGAAAAGAAAAAATTTCCATATTGTCTCAAGAGCCAGTTCTGCCTCTCAGCTTGCGATTCATGTTCTTCGCAGAGAAGTGGGCGTTAAGACACTGATTGTAAAGGGATGGAAAAATTTTAATAATCAACATTCAGATAAAATAAAAAAATGGCTGGTTTGTTATTTGCCAGATTTGCTCCTTACGATAGCAATTATAGTAGGTGTATTTTATGTTTATGGAGTAAATACAGTTACTGTATTTGGATATAAGGCTTCAGATGTTCCGGTTCATAATCTTTGGATTAATGAAATGGACAACAATAATATTTTTGCAAATGGTGTATATCCACATGGATTTCACTGCGTCATTTATTATCTGCATGCGACATTTGGAATTAAAACCTATATCTTATTAAGAGTATTTTCACTTGTGCAGACGCTATTTGTGCATTTGGCACTGCTGGTATCATTAAAGGTAATTTGTAAGGTTCGATTTACACCATATATAGGAACAGCAGCATATTTAATGTTAAACATCTATAATAGCAATTCATTTGTGCGTTATTCAAGTACACTTCCTCAAGAATATGGAATGCTGTTTATTTTTCCTGCTGGTGTGCTTGCCATTCGCTTCTTCCAAGAATATGCAGCATTTCAAGTTGAGACAGATGAAAATAAAAAAAGTTGGATGAAAAAAAGAATAAAAGACTATCTGGTTGCATTTGCAGTCAGCTTTTCTCTAACCCTTACCGTCCATTTTTACAATACAATGCCAACTGGTATTTTATGTTTGGGAATTGCGGTGGGCTTTTGTTTCCGTTTTTGTAAATGGAGATACTTTTGGCGTATTATTCTGACGGGCATTTTAAGTGTGATGCTTGCAGTTTTGCCAATGGCAATTGGTGTGGTTATGGGACATCCATTGCAGGGATCATTGTATTGGGGACTGAATGTAATAAATGGAACAGCAAACAAAACAGAAGAGGGAGATTTTAAGGAAACAGTTATTATTGATAAAAATGGAAATGAAATTCGAGTTGTCGGTGATGTAGATGAAGAGGTGCTTGGAAATATAATAAATGGAGAGCAAATGACAGATGGAGAAGAATCTTCTTATGAGTCACAGACTGATCCCTCCCAGATGTCACAGGAGCAAAAAAAGAAAGAGTCAAAAGTAAAACAGTTGTTGGTATCTATAAAAAATAAGCTCGATATTATCTTAATTGAAATTCAGGTGTATTGTACGGTTTCCAATCACAAGGTTATGATAATAATGGTTCTTGCAATTGTGAATTTGATTCTGTTAGGTGCAATTGCGTTAGTGCTTAAGAAAAATGATTATGGCGGAATGATTTGGTCGATTGGATTCTATATGCTTTTCATGTGTCTAATGCAGTCATTACCAGCACTTGGTCTTCCAGAATTGATGCAGCCGTCTCGAGTTTGTATTTTCTTTTGCTATTCGCTGGGGTTGGTGTGGGCATTGAATGCAGATGCATTTCTTTATCTAGTATTCGGCTGGATAAAAAAGCAGGAAATCTCGCATATCTTTTCAGGAGCAATGCTTGCAATCGTTTCTGTGGCAGCATTGTTATTAGGATTAGTGAGAACACCTGTTACAGCAAATGGTTTGGAGACGAATGAGGCAATCATTTGTCTTACCAATATCATGCATGAAAATAAAAAATTTAATTGGACGATTGTATCGGCGAACGATGAGCATCAAATGTTGGTGGACGATGGCCGTCACTATGAGATGATCACTTTTTTAAAACAATTGATGAATTTAGAAAAGAATCCCGAGATTACGCTTCCAACAGAATATGTGTATTTCTTTATTGAGAAACAACCAATCAACTATGCTGAAAGTGCCGATGGAATTGATCTTCAACCAGTCTCAGAAGAGGGAGCAAAAACACCAGTCAATACAGGTGGAGGTATTTCGGCTTATACAGCTGATGCGCGTTGGAGTACAATGTCTCATATGTACTATTGGGCACAGGCATTTATGAAGCTGTATCCGAATGAGATGAAGGTGTATTATGAGACGGATGATTTTGTCTGCTATTATATTCATCAGAATGTAGAGTGCCTTTACAATCTGGCAATTGATTATGGCTATAACAATCCGAAGGAACAGGAGGAAGAGTAATGGTATCACGCAGAAATTATGCAGCAATTACGATTGTAATGGCAATTATCTTTTTCCTGTTTCAGTTTTTGAATATGGCAAAGGATCACTGGAATAACTATAGCACGAACCAGTATGCCAAAAATGTGGAGGAGCTTCCAGGAGCGGACAGTGTATATCTTGCTTCGACTAGCGATAATCTGGATCAACAGGACGATAATTTCATAAAGTGGTCACAGAATCCGTGTATTGTATGTATTGGTTCCGACAAGGAAGGAACAATGGGAGAGATGCTTGGAAATTGGGCCTTATATATGAAAAGAGAACTTCAATATTATGAGTCGATCTTTGATTATGACGAGGCAATCTCAAGTAAAAAACAGAAAACACCACAATTTATTTTAATTGATCCAGACTATGTTGACTGGGATGATACCAAGCAGATTCGCAGCTTACAAAGTAGCATGGAAAATGGTGTGAATCTGATTTTTGGAAAGCTTCCGGATGTTTCTGTTGTTAGCAGTCATAAGCTGTTACGTCGTTTGCTTGGCATTAACGAGATTACAAGTGAGCATGTGACGGCAGAGGGAATCCATCTATATGGTGGTTTTTTGTTGGGTGGAGAAGCGATTTATAAAGCAGAAACCGAGGAAGAGAAGAAAAATCAAGACCTTGAGCTTACATTCCCTTGGTACCATCTGACAAGTGGCACAAAGATTTATATGAAGGGAATGCTTGAGAATCCAGATGTGAAGATTCAAGAGTATCCTCCTCTTATCTGGAGAAAAAATTTTGACACGGCATCGGTTTTTGCTGTGATTGGTGACTATATGTCAGATGCGACCGGGTTAGGTCTTGTCGCTGCAATGCTGTCTGAAATGCAGTCGTACACGGTTTATCCGGTGATTAATGCGCAGAACTTTATCGCAGTGAACTATCCGGGAACGGTGAATGAGAATACGTTGGCATTGCGCCAGATGTACAGTCAGACGATGAGAGGACTGTTTCGCGATGTTATTTGGCCAACCTTCTCATCAATAAACATCAAAACATCATTTCGACTCTCCAGTATGATGGCAATGCAATTTGATTATTCTGATACGGCAAAGCCAAATGGGGAGGATGTTCAATACTATATGGAGGCCGTAAATGAGGAAGAGGGCGAGATGGGTTACTCTGCCTACAGTGTATCAGATACCTCCATCGTAGAAAAGGTCGATGAGGATGAATCGTTTTGGAATAAAATACTTCCAGATTATCAATTTGCGTCGCTCTATGCATCAGACAGATCCGACGAGGAACTTCAAACAGCATTAGACAGCGATTTCTTGAACCAGGTTCGCACAGTTGTCAAAGGTATTAAAGAGACGAGTGATGTTGTCGGCTATGAAAATAATCAGGTGACAAGGCAGGATGCATTGATTGATGGGTATGAGCATACATTTCGCCAGGATTTGCGGATTAGAAGTGTGGAGACAGCACTTGGCTATACATGCATTCTTGCCGATGTGAGTAGAGCTGCCTATCCGCAGTCTGATGAGGATGGTTGGGAAAAACTATCCGAGAAGCTGATGGCTAATACAATCACCTACTGGGAGCCATTTTCTAATTTTGCAGGTACCACGGTCTCTGAGTGTGATAGTCGTATCAGACGTTTTTTGTCACTTAATTATGAAGATGCCAAAAGTGAAAGTGAAGATAAAGTTCTGATTCATGCATCAGAGGGAAGCGAAACGGCATGGTTTCTTCTTCGAACAAGTGGAGAAGTTGTAACTGATGTGACAGGTGGCACCTATCAGAAGATAGAGGATAATGTCTGGTTGATTGGAGTGGAAGAGTCCACTGTAATGGTGACATTAGGAGCATCACACAAGCTGTTTTATTATGACTGAGAAGACAAAAATAAGTGCAAACGAAAAATAAATTGATCGTTTAATACTAATAAACACAAAAATAACGAAAGGAGTTGTCGCATGAGGGTATGTATTGTGGCAGAGGGATGCTATCCATTTGTGGTTGGCGGTGTGTCGAGCTGGATACACAGTATGATTCGATTGTTTCCGAAGACTGAATTTGTGATTTTGGCAATTGCAGCGAATCGCTCACTTCGTGGAAAGTATGCGTATGAACTCCCAGAAAATGTGTCAGAGGTATATGAATTATATTTGCAGGATGTAGATTGGAGTAAAAAACACAGAAGAAGACATCGTTTAAATAAAGAACAGTATAGGGCTCTTAGAAGTTTGATATTGGATCAAGATGTACAGTGGAATATATTGTTTGATCTTTTTCAGAAAAATGATATCTCACTCAATGATCTTTTGATGGGAGAGGACTTTCTGCTTGCTGTTACAGACTGCTACAATTTAAAATATAGTCAGCTCGTTTTTTCGGATTTTTTGTGGACAATGAGATCCATCTATCTTCCATTGTTTATTACATTGCAGATGGAGCTTCCAAAGGCAGATCTGTATCACTGCGTAGCAACTGGTTATGCTGGTGTGCTAGGCAGTATGGCTAAGCACATATATGGAAGCCGTTTGCTTGTATCGGAGCATGGAATCTATACACGTGAACGAGAAGAGGAACTGATCAAGGCAAAGTGGGTAAATGGAATCTATAAAAATATCTGGATTGATCAGTTTCGAAAGATGTCAAAGCTTGCTTATCAGGAGAGTAGTTTAGTCACAAGTCTCTTTGAGCAGGCAAGACAGCTTCAGATTGAACTGGGGTGTCCACCAGAGAAAACAGCAGTTACGCCTAATGGAATCCGCGTGGAAAACTTGCAAAATATTGCCGGAAAGCAGCCTGAGGATGAGGTGAAAATCAATATCGGAGCTGTTCTTCGTGTTACACCGATAAAGGATGTTAAGACAATGATTCAGGCATTTGCCTTTGCAAAAGCCAAAGAGCCACGCTTGAAACTATGGATCATGGGACCCTGGGATGAGGATGAGGAGTATGCGAAGGAATGCTTTGAACTTTCCGAGACACTTGGTCTTTCTGAGGATATTGAGTTTACTGGACGAATCAACATTAAGGATTATCTAGGACGAATGGATATGACAATTTTAACAAGTGTCAGTGAGGGTCAGCCACTTACTATTCTTGAAAGTTATGCAGCGCATAAGCCGGTGATTGCAACTGATGTTGGAAACTGTCATGGTTTAATCTATGGTGAGAGCGATGATTTTGGACCAGCAGGAATGATTACCCATATCATGAATGTCGAGGAGATTGCTA
>CAUCWU010000118.1 GCA_958446555.1 uncultured Lachnospiraceae bacterium
CTGCGATGGTACAGATGAGTGACCGCGACGGCTGTATTGCACAGATTTTGAGCCGAGTTCATCCAATTGCAGCTCGTTATCTTTTATATGCGATTTTAGAGCAGGTGACAGCGCGCGCAAAGGAGGCAAACGAGGACTGCTTTGGACTAGAGCTTGATTTAATCAGCACAGCTGATTATGATATCGACGGCAAAAATCCAGGTCTTCCAATTGAGGCTGTTCTCGGCAAAAAGATGAATAGAAGACAGATGCGACTGCTTTTGGAAATTTACGAGGACGCATCGAGCAGAACGACAGCGAATTTGACAGCGTATCTCTCAGCACAACTTCGAGCAAATGTCTACGAGACTTTGCAAAAGCGACTAGAAAAACTGTGTGATCTGTATCGACGCTTTTTCAATGTCTTAGAGAGTGCGACAGAGGACCTTAGAAGACAGATAAAAGAATTAAAATCAATGGAAAAACAGTCGTCTGTGGGTGAGCAATATATTTGCTGTAGTGAAAAAGTCTTAGGTGTTCTCTATGAACGTTTTGCAATGCAGTGTCAGAATACAGGTGCAGAGCTTCCAATCGAATCGTCTCAAATGATTCTTCGAAACATCTACGCAGAGATGGAGCTGGAATTAAAGAAAAATACGATGGAGGATCGCCGAAGAGAAAATCTTGTCTATAACAATCGAATGAGAGAAATCTTTGGATCAGCAGTCGCAGAGGTGATGCAGCAAAAGGCGCGTGAGCAGGCAGCAGGCGTGATTGATATTCGAATCTATGAGGCATTTGCACTTGAGATGGAGACAGAGCTTGGCCTGATAAGAGAAAACAACCGCGCTCGATATGATGACAGCCTTGCTGCATGGATCAAGAGTAAAGTGGCAGCTGCAATGACAATGGCACAGCCGTGGATTGGTATCTGTAATACCGTCGGTGCGACAACGATGTCGGTTTATCTTGCAATGCATCCAGATAATGCTGTTCGCATGGACAACACACCGTCAGTCGAGGCGACAGCAGAGCGTTATCTAAAAGAGCGCACAACACCGCAGGGCCATGCAGTCACTGTGTTAATTCACGATAATTTCCGACAGGACGAGCTCATCTGCTATAAGGCTAGATACAACCTGTTAATTGAAAACTTGGATAAGTTCAAGCGTGGCGGTGAGGCGCATCGCTACTATGAGCAGAGAATCAACCGCATCGGACAGCTGCCAGGTACGTCAAGAGAGTCCGAGATTATTACAGTGATCAATCCGCATTTAAATAAATACTGGTGTGAGGAGGGTTTTCTTCCAAGCATCTATCCGTCCCAACGAATTGTCGACGAAAAAAACAATATGCGCGCCTTTTTCTATGCATTAACACTGGAAAAGCCTTGCTGTGTTCGTTTAAAAAATAGCAAAGGAAAGGTTTCATGGTGGTTTCTTCGCGGCATGGACACAATCCGTGTCAAGTCGGCAGGTGTTCCGATTGGAAGCTCCTATGCCGATCTGTACGAATCAATGAAATTCAACCGCGATATGAAATATACATTGTTATATTATGGTAGAAATCATCTGCACCGGGTAAAATCGCAGAGTGCACTCGATCAGCTTGAGCAGGATATCTATGCACAGCCAATGATCGCCGATATGATTCAACAGGAAAAAGAGCCAGACGACGAAAACATGCTTGATATCTTCGAGAAAATCTCAAGAAGTATGGAAAGCAGCGAGTTTCATCATCTGCTAGAAGGCTTCGCTGATTTTATTCGCGAGTACTGTGCCTACATGTTCGACAAAGACGAAGTAAAAGTTCTCTTTGCCTGCCGAAATATTCGAAATGCAATTGTAAGCTTCTCAAAGCTTTATCAGAGAAGCAAAAAAGAAAAGCTTACCTACAGAGAAGAACACCTTCTGTCAAGCTTTTTAGAGCTGTACGAAGAAGACGAGCTGGCCGACTCAGACGCAGGACTTAGCAGAGTCCTGTACGATACCGACGACCCAGACGCAGCAAAGCAAAGCGCAAAGGAAGGGCCGGGCGAGGCGATTTTCACCGAAGACTATGACAATCTCGCGTAAGGGGGTGAGAAAGTGCAGTACATCGTGAATGTAGCATCCTGCATCCAGCGGGAAAATTATGAAATTTTCTTCTACGAGCCAACCGCAAAGCACAGACTCGAACTATTTGATGCACAATGGGATATAGCGTCACTGTCTGCTGTATTTTCCCAGATTGCGTCCGATATCAATCGTCGTGAGTTTGCAGAGGCTGATAATCAGGTCATCGTCTGCGTGAGAAGTCATCCAAAGTCAATTGATGATGGAACCGTTAATCGAGCTTGGCGCGATACCAGCCTATATGCCAAGACACTGGTAGCAAGAGCGCTTGAAAGAAGCAAGATGACCTCTGTTTTGACTTCATCCTATACAAGAAAGGTAAAACTTGTATTTCAGGCCGAGCAGGAATATTTTGGAACGGTAGAGCAGACGTCTGAAGACAAAGAAGAACAGATTGGTCTTTTGTGCTTTTTGAGTGATCTTCAGTCGGCGTGTGATGCAGGAAAAACGTCAGTTTCACTTGTGGATAGCTTCGGCCTTCCGGCTGCTCTTAGTCCAAACGAGTGGGAGAAGACACTGTATGAGGCTCTTTTGTCAGTTTCAGAAGAAACTTCAAAAGAAGAAACCTCGGAGTGTTGGCTTCGAAAGAAGCTTTTGTCGGTGATAGAAGAGGAAAAAGGGCTGGATTCTTGTATAGAAAATGAAGAGGAATTACCGGAACAAAAGACAGACTTAGCATCCGAACAATCCTCTGAATTTGCATTGAATTTAGCATCCAATCTAACATCCAAGCGAGAGTGTTATGACGAGAAAAAAGATACACAGGGCGAATATATTAGCCACAGGCTTCGAAGCTTGATTGACGGAAGTAAAATTGGGCGTGTCTGTGAGTGTCTGTATTGGCCGATTGCTGCAAAGAGCAGTCAGGCAAGTACAATTGCAATGTTGGGACTGACCGAGCTTCTTTGCAGTCAAAAGGAGCTTACAAGGACGAGTATTGCAAAATACCAGTCGCAGGGAGATCCGTATTTGAGTAGCCTCCTTCAAACTCATTTTTCGTCTGTTCTATCTGGATATCGCTATCAATTGCAGAAAAAAAGACAGCAGATTCTTAACGAGATTCAATCAGAGCGATCAGTCAAACTTCAAAATGAGGGATGTGCAGATGAGATCTATTCAGAATATGATTTGCGAGTGAATTTGCCAGATAACGACCAGCCTAGTATTCCGTCGGCACCTGCAGAATATACGGAGCATTTATCCACGATAAAAATGCAACTGTCAGCCTGCAAGCTTTCCCTTCATGAAAAGACAGCTCATTTTGGCAGACAGGCAGAGATGAGCGGGCGAGTAGAACAGGCAGCAAAGCTTCTTACTGAGTCGGTGGATGGACTTGAAAGAGAGCTCGTTGACTATCAAAAGAGCGCAGCAAAGACATTGTACCGAGAAATTGATCAAACTGTGTGCATTGGTTTTGAGACAAAACAAGTTGTGGCAGAGAATGCAGATGAGAAAATCCAATTTGGGACCTTAAAAAAAGAGGAGCAAAAAACAGAAGACGCAGCCAAGAAAATGATTGCAAAATGGGCAAGTGATATGGGCTTTTTGCTAAACTGTGCAAAGCTAACTGGCTTTTTATCATCTTTTTTGTACCTGTGCGGATGTATTGCAGTTGTCAGTGGCCTCTATTTTGGTTTGCACAGAGGAAAAACTGTGCAGCAGGTGAATGCCGGCCTTTGTGCGATTGCAGTGATTGCACTTGTCCTTGCATTTGGCAGTGTCAAAATTTCTTCTTATTTTCTAAAAGAAATCAGAGATAGCTATGATACACTCCAAAAAAGAATAGAGGAAGTAGTTGAGAACTATGCATTTCGGGCAAAAGACTATGAGGAGAGCTTGCAGACATGGCTTTCGTCCGTCTACAGACAGCAAAGAACAGTTGACAAGAAGCAAATGCAGACAGATCAAAAAAGGCAGATATCAGCTCGCTCTTGGCATCTTTCCAATATGAACAGACTGCTTGATTTATTATCCGTATTTGGACTAGAAACAAAAGTCTTTGAAAAAGAGAGCGAACATCTAACGATTGCAGCTCGAATTGTGCAGCCGATGGATTATCAGCAAAAAGAACTAGGAAATGAAATTTACTGGCCGGTATGGACAGAGGAAGGGGGCAATGAAGAGTGAAAGAGATCGTAACCATCTGTTTTTCGATACTTTTATTGGCACTAAATTTGTCTCTCCTTGTTGTAACAAGGCGGTCGATTCGAACTGGAAGTAAGATGGAAGGTGCAATTGCCACTCTATTCTTTTGCATTTTGGGGGCGCTCGCTGTCTTTATCGGTGGACTTGGAAGTGAAGGGCTTTACCAGACGATGCAAAAGACAGCTGCGTTTTCCTATTTGAAGAAAAATTTCTTATCAAGTGCGAATCCACAGTTACTCTATTTTCTTTTGTATTTACTGGGAATCAATCTTGTAAGTGTCATAGCGGGGAGTATCCTTTGGTTGGGAGTGAAACAAATTTGCAAGATTTTTTCAAAAAAGATGACAAAATTATCAGTTACCGGTGCATTTTTTTCTGTGCTTGGCAAGTGGCTGTGGAATCTTAGCAATGCATTTGTGGTCTTATTTTTGTTGCAAAGTATTTTAGGAATCGTTAGCGTGTATCTGGAACTACCAAGCTTAGGCGAATTTTATTCGTATGAAGGAAAGTTGGCTTGGTTGCATGGCTTTTTTCGCTTGCCATGTTTACTTAGTGTGATCATGGCATCGGCATCGGCTACTTTTCGATATGATGCAAAGCGCTCCCTTGTAGTCGATTCTCTTGCAGAAAATGGAGCAGAGGAAAGTAAATTAAAAGAAAATATGGAAAAAAATAGTCTCTCCCACAAGCACTTAAAAAAGGGGATTAAAGAAAGTGCAGCTTATAAAGCCTTACTACAAGGCGATAGTATGCGCGTAAAAAAAGAAGACACACTTTCAGATTTTTTGCCAGATTATCTATATGAATGCTTTCGGAATCGTCGCCGTGTGCTTGTTTTATGTAGAGAAAACGAAAAAAGCGTTTGGCATGAGAACTGTAATCAGATGCTCACCGGACGCTTTGGTGAGATCTGTCTGATGCGAATTGGAGATATAACAAATATCAAAAATCGAGAGGATATCGATCTACTAATTGCAGATCGTGAAAGCTTTTATTATGAAAATTTGCAGCAGATATGGCCATTTTGGTTTTCACAGATAGGCTTTATCATCATTGCAGATACCGATTGTTTTCTTTCCAATACCAAACAGGCCGATTGGTTCTTTTCACTTTGGCCGCACTTTGCAAAAGAAAAGCAACCTCTTATCCAATATCTGTTTTTAGATTGCACAATGACAGATCAGGAAAAAGAGGCGTTGGACTATTATGTAGGAAACTCAGTAGTGGATAATAAAAACTTGGATTCAAATGGCAATGATCCAAAAGATGATCAAAAGGAAAATGAACCTTCCTTTGACAAATCGTCTGTACTTGTCCCGTGGATGCTTGTCTCTCCGGCAGGAATTTATAGAAGGCTTCTACTTTCCATGCAGTCATCAAACGGAATTCCAGAGAGTGCGCTCATCAAACAAAAAAAGCGCTTTGGAATGAAGATGGAATCGACAGAGGAATTTTTATCAAAAGTTCTATCGACAGTTTTGCCAGATTATCCGGTACAAAATAGCTATGAGGCTTTTCTTTTTCGTGAGGAGATTACCTGGCCGCACAGTAAATGGCGAGTTCGCTTAAGTGATGCTGTGTATGAAAGGCTTTTGCAGACGACAAAATTGTCACAAAATGCCGCTATCTATCAAACTGAAAAAACACAGCGCCCTGATCTTGTCTATGAGTTAGAGGGAATGAGTTCGCTTAGTTCGACAATCTATCAGGAAAATAAGACGTTAAAGCTTTACCAGACACAGGCGACATGTACTTGCAGCGGTATTTATGTGATTCCAGATCAGACTTTGGATGCCTACAAAAAAATTCTCTATAAGCAATATGAAAAAAAGGAGATCAATCAGCACACCGATGTTCACGAAGCTGTTTGTCTGAAACTGACAATCAAGGCAAACGAAAGTGCTGAGAAAAAAATATTAGAACAGCTACTCTGCGCTATCTGCAACGAAGTATTAGAGACTGTTTTTCCTTATAATATTGGGCAAATCACCGCATGCTATCAAATCGAAGCAGAACGTGATAAAAAGGGAATGGTCCCAAAGATGATAGAACAGGAAAAAACAAATTCGGATTCTGTTACATCGGATTCTGCTATGCTAACAATCTACCTAATTGAAAATCAGAGTGAACAGGGACTTGTGACAGCAATTTATCAAAATAGCAGTTTGTTTTTGAATTTGTGTAAAGAATGGCTAGATCGAGCAATCACAGATCCTTCCTCAAAAGAGGCAGCTTTGGTTGAGTATTTAATGAGTGAGCAGAGTGATCAGCTGATGCTTCCGGCAGCATCTACAAGTGCTGGACAGTTGGCAGGGCTTGCAAAGCTGTTAAAGGGGATTCTTGGCGAAAAAAGTTAGATTTTTCATCGTGTAAGCAATTGGATTTTCCTTGCCTCTTTTCGAAAAACACGCTATAATGGCAATATTAAGCGATTGTATCGCTTTTCGGAAAGGGGTTTTTCATGGCGATAGCGACAAAAAAGCTTCTAGCGGACGGTTTAAAAGAGCTGCTGAAGAAAAGAACACTAGATAAGATTACAGTAAAAGAGTTGGTTGCAACCTGCGGTGTGAACCGCCAGACCTTTTACTACAATTTTCAAGATATTTACGAGCTGCTCGAGTGGATTTTTGTGGAAGAGGGAAATCGACTGAGACAGGAAACAGCAGATGTAACCAATTGGCAGGAACGGCTTCATGTGATTATTGATGAGATCAATAAAGAAGATAATCGAAGATTAATTTTGAATGCTTTTTATTCGGTCAATCCGATGCAGATCGATCAGTTTATGCAGAATTATTTTCGTCCATCAGTAGAAGAAATTATTACAGAAAACATTCGTGGTGTGGAGATTTCCGATGAAAATCGCGAGTTCATGATTCGTATGTATGATTTGTTTTGGGTGGATCTAATTATGAGATGGATTCAAACTGGCATGGATATGAGTGAGATGACCGGTGATATTGAAAAAATCATTCATGTGATGACCGGATCAAGCCAGTACATAGCACAGAATTTAAAAGAATTTGAAAATCATGATAAGCTGGTATTTCACCCAGCTGGACAGTCCTCAAAAAACTAGACAAAATGAGCACTTTGT
>CAUCWU010000119.1 GCA_958446555.1 uncultured Lachnospiraceae bacterium
GCTGTGACATAGACAGTTATTGGATTTTATTCTCTTTTCTATATATTTGCGCCCGCATTTATCATTTGGGATTAATTACCTCATTCTAAAAAAAAACAGCAAAATCAATTTAAAACAATGGAGAGTATAAACGCAGTAATTACAGGAGTCGGGGGATATGTGCCCGATTACATCCTGACCAATGATGAAATTTCCAAGATGGTGGATACCACCGACGAATGGATTATGGGACGTATCGGCATTAAGGAAAGGCGTATCTTAAAAGAAGAGGGACTCGGTACTTCATACATAGCGCGTAAAGCGGCCAAACAGTTGATACAACGCACAAAAGCCAATCCGGACGACATCGATCTGGTTATCGCCGCTACCACCACACCTGACTATCGCTTCCCTTCAACCGCCTCAATCGTATGCGAAAGGTTGGGATTGAAAAATGCTTTTGCCTTCGATATGCAGGCTGTGTGCAGCGGATTCTTATATGCATTGGAGACGGGGGCTAATTTTATCCGTTCGGGAAACTATAAGAAGGTAATCGTAATAGGAGCCGAGAAGATGTCGTCCATCATAGATTATACTGATCGTGCTACTTGTCCTATCTTCGGTGACGGTGGTGGTGCTGTCATGCTGGAGGCAACAACGGAGAATGTGGGGATCATGGACGCGGTATTGAGAACGGATGGTAAAGGGTTGCCTTTCTTACATATAAAAGCAGGCGGTTCGGTATGTCCTCCCTCCTACTATACGTTGGATAACAAGATGCATTATATTTATCAGGAAGGACGCACCGTGTTCAAATATGCAGTAGCCAATATGTCCGATGCTTGCGAGGCTCTGATCGAAAGGAATCATCTTAGCAAGGAGGAGATCGATTGGGTGATTCCCCATCAAGCTAATCAACGCATTATCGCGGCAGTCACACAACGGTTGGGAATACCGCCGGAGAAAGTCATAGTGAACATCGAACGGTATGGCAACACAAGTGCCGGTACACTTCCGCTCTGCCTCTGGGACTTTGAGAATAAGTTCAAAAAGGGAGATAACCTGATTTTCACAGCATTTGGAGCCGGATTCGCTTGGGGAGCCATTTATGTTTAATCAATTGATCGATGAAATCATCGGTGAAATAGTTAATGGAACAACACCAATTGATGAACTAACACAATTTTTCACCGCATCATCAGAAGTCACAGACTATGTCAATGCTGCACAGGCTCGTATGGAAGAAGTCGCAAACGGATCAGAAAAAGGAACGCTCACAGCTTATCAGGTTCCTTCAAGTTCCTATTTGTCGGCAGAACAAATCGCAGCTAGCGTGTCGAATGGATATGGTGTAGATCCGATGGCAGCATCTAGTGTTTTATCCCGAATTGTCCATGAACGAATCCCACTGCATGCAATGACAGCAGATTGGAAAGATGATGTTGTGTTGGCATATACGCTTTCTGACTTGGCACTTTTGATCTCGGTAGAAGAAGCGGATAATTGTTATCTGAAAATTAACATAAACTTCGTCTGGCTAGATGCAGAAAACAATGGAAACATTATAGATCGAATGATGAAACAGTATGGTATTGAACAAATGGATTTGCAGCAATGAAGTCTCCACGCCCATGCGGTGCGTAACTCCTATGGACGTGGTACTCTGCCTAATTTGATAGAATTGCATATAGGATTACGTGTAATTTCGAAAAATTTAATAGCATAGATTGACAAATCATCTTCTCTGGTGGTACGGTATCAAAAAGGCGAACTTAGAACTGTTCGCGCAGAGAGGAAGAAAAAATTATGATTTATGCGGATCATGCGGCAACAACAAAGATGAGTGAGACGGCAAAGCTGGCAATGCTGTCTGCAATAGAAGAAAATTGGTATAATCCGTCAAGTTTATATACACCAGGACAGCAGGCATCTGGTGTGCTGATGGATGCGCGCGTAAGAATTTCACGTTGTTTAGGATGCCTTCCAAAGGAAATTTATTTTACTTCCGGCGGAAGCGAGGCTGATAATCAGGCAATTTTATCGGCAGCAGCGATTGGAAAAAAACAGGGCAAGATGCATATCATCTCAACTGCATTTGAGCATCATGCTGTTTTGCATACATTAAAAAAATTAGAAAAAGAAGGATTTGAAGTCACTCTTCTTGATGTGGGAGAGTCTGGAATCGTAGACCCAAGTCAGCTTGAAAAGGCAATTCGACCAGACACGGCACTTGTGACCATTATGTATGCAAACAATGAGATAGGAACCATTCAGCCGATTTGCGAAATTGGCGCGATATGTAGGAAAAACGGTGTATTATTTCATACCGATGCGGTGCAGGCAGTTGGGCATCTTCCAATCAATATAGAAAAAGATCAGGTCGACATGTTGTCACTGTCAGCCCATAAATTTAACGGACCAAAGGGAATCGGCGTGTTGTACGCAAAAACAGGCGTATTTTTGACCAATCTGATCGAAGGCGGCGGACAGGAGAGGGGAAAGCGAGCTGGAACTGAAAATTTGCCTGCAATTGTGGGAATGGCAGCGGCATTAGAGGAAGCTTGTGCACTTCAAAAAGAGCGCTCCATCTATGTGACAAAGCTTCGCGACCAGCTGATAGCAGGACTAAAGAAAATTTCAGGTGCGCTATTAAACGGAGACGAAACAAGACGCCTTCCAGGAAATGTAAACTTCTGCTTTCCGGATACCGAGGCAGAGGGGCTATTACTATTACTTGATAATAAAGGAATTTGTGCTTCTTCAGGTTCAGCGTGTACATCCGGCTTTTTAGATCCAAGCCATGTGCTTCTTGCAATTGGACGAGATCCACAGACAGCAAGAGGATCCCTTCGCCTGACACTAGACTATGAAAACACACCAGAAGAGGTAGAGACAATCATCGAGGCAGTCACTGACACAGTTCGCATTTTGAGAGGGTGCTAAGTATATCAAAAAAGGGCGGTCCAATCTGGGCCGCCTTTCTCTCATAAATATAACATCTCTGAATACGCCATAATAAAAGGACCACTTCCTTTGCCCTCATCTGGCAGATAATATTCTGGAATCTCATAATTGTTGGTATTGTTTGCACTTGCCTTCAAATAAATATCCTCTAGAATATTGTCATGAAGCTTCGTGCCTACAATTGCGTCGAAAGCCTTGATAGCAGGTTCGCGGTAGGACTCGTTAAGCCAACCCTTTCTTACACCCTTTAACAGCATGTAAATCATCATTGCAGTACCGCTGACCTCAAGACGATTTGTCTCGGTGACAGGCTGATCTGCTAAATTTGCCCACAAACCAGACTCATCCTGATACTTTAATATGCCATCGGCAAACAGCTTCAATGCAGCTTTTCTTTCTTCCAGATAGCATTCTGGTAGCACTTCCATCACATCAACCATTGCCATTGCATACCAACCCATTGCACGGGTCCAGTGGTAGGCACATACATCCTCTTTGCTGTTGCATGCATGGTAATACATTCCATTAGGAGCAAGCATTGTATCGGCAACCCAAGTTAAACGGTGATTGATCGTCTCAAGTTGCTTCGTATCACCAATCTTTGCAGCATAGTGGGCAAGAAACGGCTGTAACATATAGATTCCATCCAACCACACCTTGTATTTTGGTGGCTGACCACCAGCCCAGCAGTGCCAATAATTTTCGCCAAGCGCTTTTTCTGTGTATTTCTTTACTACAATATCACCCTTTGAATTGACATGAGTCGGATCTGTCAAATCACGATACAGTTCAGCAGCAACCTCAGCGTAAGCTGGATTTTCATCCCAAGCCTTCATGATAAGGGCAGCAGTCTTGTAGCAGTCAGCACCGTGATGATCCACATAGCCTGCAAGATTGCGGCTTAAATGATGATGTCCATTTTCATCTGTCACAAGCATCGCGTTAAGATATTCCAGCACATAATTCTTGTATTCGGTGCCACTTTCTGGTTTTGCCTGGTAAATATCGTAAAGTCCTTCCATCACAACGCCGTTGTAATAGCTCCAGTCAAACAGATACGGCTTTACAGATGGTGTGCGCTTCTCATTGTCCCATGAGAAAAATTTGTGCTCATCCGAAACGATTTCTTTCGGAACATTGTGGGTTGAGCGAATCGTAAGAGCATCCACATAGTTTTTCGCCTTTTCTAAAATGGCAGTTTTATCCATAGCAATCTCCAATCTTTTTTGTTAATATTGTGCCCTCAGTATAGCATGGAAACCATTAATTGGAAAGTACAAAAACATTTCGAAAAGAAATAAGGTCTAGCAAACCCCCATGAAGTATGGTATAATAGCACAGATGATGTTGAAGATCATGAGGATCAGATCAACAAACTAAAAATTGAGCGAAAAGGAGGATTGTAATATGTTGACAAGTATAAAAAATCGATCGGTGGCGTTTGAAGTGGAAGCAAAGGATTGGTGTGACGCATAGCAGTGGCTAATGCAAAAAGACAATTGTGAGAAAATTGTTTTGTATAGCCATTGCTTTCCGGTGAATAGTACCGCACGGAAAGCCGCTGCAGCCGCAGCGCAGAATGAGAGGAAGGCATGAGCTATAGAAAGGCAGAGGAGATCCTGCCAAGAGAATTAATCGAGGTGATTCAGCAGTACGTGGACGGAGAAAATATTTATATTCCGAGAAAGCTGGAGCATCGAAAGGGCTGGGGCGAGCGCACACAGGCACGACAGGAGCTGGATGCGCGCAACAGTGCCATTTGCAGGGAGCATAGAGAGGGCGAAAGTGTCCCGCGATTATCCCAGAAATATTATCTTACAGAAAAGAGTATACAGCGGATTATCCGCCAGTATCGATAACAATAAGAATGAGGGCTGCCGAAAGGTAGCCCCATCTTTTGAAAAAAAATAGTTTTAAATTTGCTTTTAACAGGAGGAGTATTTTGTGAAACAAAAACGCTTATACCAGTATATCGCGCCAAATATATTGGCAATGGTAGGTATGTCGTGCTATATCCTAGCTGACACCTTTTTTATTGCAACAGCACAGGGTACAAATGGTATTACTGCACTAAATCTGGCACTGCCAATTTATGGCTTGATCTTTGCAATCGGTTCTATGATTGGAACAGGTTCTGCAATTCGCTATACACTGGCAAATGCGACCGGTCAGGAGCAGGCAAAGAAGTACTTTTCGAATGCCCTCTTGTGGGACGCAATCATTAGCCTTTTCTTCATTGCGGCAGGTTTGCTTTCCCCGGGAGGCGTGATGCAGATCATGGGAGCAGATGCAGAGATTAAGGTCATCGGTGCACCATATATTCGAATTGTCCTGTGTTTCACCCCATTTTTCATGATGAATTATGCATTTACTGCATTTGTGAGAAATGATAATGCCCCGCATATTGCTATGGCAGCAACGCTTCTTAGCAGTCTGTTTAACATTGTATTTGATTATCTGTTCATGTTCCCGATGGGAATGGGCATGCAGGGAGCTGCACTTGCGACGGCAATTTCTCCGATTGTCAGCATGGCAATCTGTATGACACATTACCTGTCACCAAAGAGTAGCGTATCGTTTCACTTTATGGTGCCATCTGTAAAAATGTTGATTTCCTCTTGCAGTCTTGGTGTCGTTGCCTTTGTCGGAGAGATTGCAAGTGCCGTCACAACAATGGTATTTAACTTTGTACTTCTTGGACTTGATGGAAATACAGCTGTTGCTGCCTACGGTGTCATCGCCAATACAGCACTTGTTGGTACTGCAATTTTCAACGGTGTCTCTCAGGGACTTCAGCCGCTTGCAAGTGAGGCTCATGCAAAGGGAGAAGCAGATGAAAAGAGAAAGATTTTAATAAAGAGTGTTTTAACTGGCATTGTGTTAGCAGTTGTTTTGATTGGCGGTGTATGGATTTTTGCACCACAGATCACAGAGGTATTTAACAGTGAGCACTCAGAACAGTTGGCAATCTATGCAGTACCGGGAATTCGAATCTATTTTGCAGGCTTCTTTGCAGCAGCAATCAACATTATCTTTGCCGGATTTTTGAGTGCAACCGATCATGCAAAGGAATCCTCAATTGTTGCAATCAGCAGAGGAATTGTTGCAATCATTGCATTTGCACTGATTCTTCCAAAGTTTCTTGGAATTACTGGTGTGTGGCTTGTATTTCCGGCGGCAGAGGTGCTTACTCTTTTCATAGCATTTGCAATATCGAAAAAAAACTAAGAATTTGATCTTTTTTAATCTAATAAAAAATAGAAGTTAACAAAATCGCTTGACGTAAGTCTGAATCACAGGTATCATAGAAATCCAGGGAAATGTGAATTTTTTCACAGCTTCTCTGGATTTTTATAATACCAGAGTTGCGAAGCAACGGAGCAATTCGTGGGTATCAGTATATGAATCTTATATATAAGGAAAGAAGATATCCTTTTGGATATCAGCGATGGAAGGCGCAAAAAAGAAAATGACACAGTTTGAACCAAGAAATATAACAATGATGATGGATCTGTATGAGATGACAATGGCATACGGATATTTTAAGGAACATGATACGGAGAAGAAGGTTGCATTTGATGTATTTTACCGCAGAAATCCAGATGGCGGCGGTTTCTCTATTTTTGCCGGTTTGGAGCAGGTAGTGGAATATATTGAAAATATGCATTTTGAAAAAGAGGATGTGGAGTATTTCCGTTCTCTGAATTTGTTTGATGAAGATTTTTTGGAGTACTTATCTAATTTCCGTTTCCACGGAGATGTCTATGCATTTGATGAGGGAACGATTATGTATCCAAATGAGCCAGTTGTCACTGTTGTGGCTCCATTAATCGAGGCACAGCTTGTTGAGACTGCTATTTTGGCACAGATCAATCATCAGAGCTTGATTGCAACAAAGGCAAGACGTATCGTAAAGGCAGCAGCTGGACGCGGTGTATCTGACTTTGGTGCAAGACGTGCCCACAACATGGATGCAGCCATCTACGGTGCGCGTGCCTCCTATATTGGTGGTGTAAACGGTACTGCAACTGTCAGTGCAGGTCAGATGTTTGGCATTCCGGTAGGCGGAACCCATGCACACAGCTGGGTTATGGAGCACAGCGATGAGCTGACCGCATTCCGCAGCTATGCTAAGGTATTCCCAAACAACTGTACACTTCTTGTAGATACTTATGATGTATTAAAGTCTGGTGTTCCGAATGCAATTAAGGTATTCCAGGAGATGAAGGATGCTGGCATCCCGCTGACACGCTACGGCATTCGTCTGGACAGTGGAGACTTGGCTTATCTTTCCAGAAAGGCAAGAAAGATGCTTGACAAGGCCGGATTTACTGATGCAAAGATCGTTGTTCAGTACCCGCTGTCCTTCCGCCACAATGTCGGCCTTGGCCT
>CAUCWU010000120.1 GCA_958446555.1 uncultured Lachnospiraceae bacterium
CAGAATATTTTGGATACTTGCAGATACCAGAAAGCAAAGCGCAGCCGATCAAGCAAAGTCAGAGAAATGCACTGTATAAAGAGTGGAGCGAGCTATCAATCTTTACTGCAAGCGAAGAAATTGCAGATGCGTGGAATCAGATTGCCGAAATATTAATTCAAAAATTTGCAAAAATTGAGGGATAGGAAAAGTGGTGCGAAGGTGCCACTTTTCTTATCCCCTTATGTCGTTTTTTAAATTTTTACTTGTCTAAAAGTTCCTCTAAGTCTGCCTCTGGCGTTGTAGTTGGAGCAATCGCAAAGTGCTCTACCAGGTAATTTAACACATTTTTGGAGAGAAATGCTGGCAGTGTCGGACCGAGCTTGATATTTTTGATACCAAGATGAAGCAGTGTCAAAAGGATGCAGACTGCCTTTTGTTCATACCAAGACAGAACCATGGAGAGCGGCAGATCATTGACACCGCAGCCAAAGGCATCGGCCAAAGCGACTGCCACCTTGATGGCACTGTAGGCATCGTTACACTGGCCCATATCCATCAGACGTGGGAAGTTTCCGATTGTGCCAAGATCGAGGTCGTTGAAGCGATATTTTCCACAAGCAAGTGTTAAAACAATGCTGTCTGCTGGAGTCTGCTTCACAAACTCGGTGTAATAGTTTCTACCGGAACGTGCACCGTCGCATCCAGCAACGAGGAAGAAATGGCGAATCGCACCAGATTTTACAGCATCGACAATCTCACCAGCAGAGGACAGAACGGCATTTTTTGCAAAGCCTGTCATAACAGTAGTTCCGCCGTTGATTCCGGTAAAGTGCTGATCAGAGGAGTAGCCGCCAAGCTCAAGAGCCTTCTTGATAAGCGGTGTAAAGTTCTTGTGGCCGTTTTCATCCTTAATATAAGGTGTATTTGGAAATTGTACGGAGCCTGTTGTAAAAACGCGGTCAGCATAGGAAGCCTTCGGCGGCATCAGGCAGTTGGTTGTAAATAGAATTGGTGCCGGAAGCGCAGCAAATTCCTTTTGCTGATTCTGCCATGCAGTACCAAAATTGCCCTTCAAGTGAGGGTATTTTTTTAATTCTGGGTATGCGTGTGCCGGAAGCATCTCGCCATGTGTATAGATGTTGATGCCAGTATCCTTTGTCTGCTCAAGAAGCTGCTTGATGTCAGAAAGATCGTGACCGGTAACAACGATGAATGGTCCCTTTTCGACTGTTAATGATACAGTTACTGGAACTGGATCACCAAAGCTTTCGGTGTTTGCCTTGTCAAGAAGCTCCATGCAAAGAAGATTAAAGCGACCAACCTCCATTACAATTGGAAGAAGCTCATTCATTCCCCAGTCCTTAGAAAGAGCAGAAAGTGCAGTGACAAAAAAATGATTTAATGAGTCGTCTGTGTAGCCAAGCACCATTGCATGGTAGGCATAGGCTGCCATACCGCGAACACCAAATAGAATCAGTGATTTTAGTGAGCGGATATCTTCATTGGCATTCCAGATATTATTCATATCATAGTCAGCTGCAGGTGGAATCTGATTGCTGGAGGCTAAGTTGTCTTTTGCATCGCGAATCTGTGCAGTTAATTTCTTGATGGAATTGTCATCAAAATTAACATTTGTGATTGTTGCAAAAAGGCCATCTAATAATAGGTGATTGATCTTGGAAGAAACGGAAGCGGAAAGTTCTTCGCAAGCTGTTTGGGTATCAGAAAGGGCAATCAGTGCACCTGTTAATTCATCTTGAAATTTAGCTGTATCAGCAGATTTTCCACAGACACCAGATCTGGTACATCCGGTGCAGCCTGCAGTCTGCTCACACTGAAAACAAAACATGTCGTTCATATAAAAATCCTCCTGTGAAGTAATAATTAGGTTTATTTGTTGCTTTTATGATCCACATTATAGTAGAATAACAGTGGCTTGTCTGTTGAAATTTCAACGAAACAAAAGCAAGATCAAAATTTTTTGAAAGGTGGTGAAGGATTTGGAGGGATCCCTTCGAGATAAAATTGTAAATCAGATACTGACAAAGCAAGCAAATGGAACGAATCAAGCTTTTGCATTGTTTCGTGGAATCCAAAAGGAAGAGTTAGATAAGCTTTTCTCTTGCTTGAAGGCAAGACTGCAAACCTACAAAAAAGACGAATATATTTTGCATGAGGGCGATCAGACAAAATCGCTTGGGCTTGTGATTTCGGGCAGTGTACTTGTGGTGCAGGAGGATGTCTGGGGTGGTCGAAATGTTGTGAGTGCATTAGGACCAGGACAATGTTTTGCAGAGGTGTTTGCCTGTGTGCCGGGGAGTGTGCTAAATGTGAGTGTGGAGGCAAATAAGGAGACGGAGGTTTTATTTTTGGATGTGGGGCATATTCTTTCGATTTGCCCAGATGGATGCAACTTCCACTCAAAATTGATTCAAAATTTGCTGACAGATATTGCTCAGAAAAATCGAAAGCTGAGCGAGAAGATGACACATATGTCGAAGCGTTCCACGCGAGAAAAACTATTATCGTATCTGTCTGAGCAAGCGATGAAAAATAAGTCAGCAGAATTTGAGATTCCCTATAATCGTCAGCAACTGGCAGATTATCTAGGTGTGGATCGGAGTGGACTTTCGGTCGCGTTTTGCAAATTGCGCGATGAGGGGAAGCTGACATTTTATAAAAATAGAATTCATCTGATTTACGAAAACGAGCGCGATATGGTATAATATGATACCAGGATCAAAAACTTGCAAGCGGATCATGCTTGCATGAAAAGTTGTGATCTTGGTAACGGAGCAAAATTCGTAAGTATCATTATAATAAACTACGATTTCAATCGATTGAAAGGAGAAAAAGATGAGATTTCCAGAATTTTTAAAGAAAGAGGGTACCATTGGCTTTGTTGCACCTTCATTTGGCTGCAATATTGAGCCGTATAAGACCTCATTTATCCACGCACTTGAGATTTTTAACGAGATGGGCTATCAGACAAAGCTTGGTCCAAATTGTTTTGAGGGAAGTGGTATTGGAATCAGCAACACACCGAAAAAGTGTGCCGAGGAGCTAAATGAGATGTATCTGTCGAAAGATACAGATGTGTTAATTTCCTGTGGCGGCGGAGAATTGATGTGTGAGATTTTGGACGATGTGGATTTTAATAAAATGAAGACGGCAAAACCAAAGTGGTATATGGGGTATTCTGACAATACAAATTTTACGTTTTTGTTGACAACAATCTGTGATGTCGCTTCTATCTATGGACCGTGTGCAGGAACCTTTGGCATGGAGCCGTGGGATCAGTCAATTCACGATAGTTTTTCTGTATTAGAGGGAAAGAAATTAACAATGGAAAACTATCCGCTTTGGGAGAAGGAAGGGCTTCGAGACGAGGAGCATCCACTTGAGCCTTATAATTTGACAGAGAAAAGTGTTGTCAAAACTTTTGTTGTGGAGAAGAATCATTTAAAAGATACAGCAACAGAAAGCAACGCGGGTCTGAATGTGAAGCAGACTGAGGAAATGGTTACATTTAAGGGACGCTTGATCGGTGGCTGCATGGATTGTCTGGTTAATTTAACCGGAACAAAGTTTGATGAGGTGAGAGCATTCAATGAGCGCTACAAGGAAGATGGCATCATCTGGTATTTGGAGTCCTGTGATTTGAATGTATTTGGCATTCGCCGTGCGATCTGGCAGATGATTCATGCCGGATGGTTTGAACATGTAAAGGGATTTTTAATTGGAAGACCGCTTCATTTTGGCGAGGAGATGATTGGTCTTGACCAGTATCAAGCAGTGCTTGATCTGCTAAAGGAATATCAAGTTCCAGTTTTGATGGATCTTTCCATTGGTCATCTGCCGCCGATGATGACGTTAGTGAATGGAAGCATGGCATCGGTAACAGCAGAAAATGGAACCGTAAAGATCAATATGGAGCTAGTTTAATTCATTGACATTAATTGCACCGTTATGCTAAAATAAACGAAATGACCAAAAGGTCAAAAGGAGGAGGAAGGATTCGTGAAACGAGAATCGTTTAAGTCGCGTCTGGGCTTTTTATTAGTAAGTGCAGGTTGTGCGATAGGAATCGGAAATGTCTGGCGTTTTCCGTATGTGACGGGACAAAATGGCGGCGGAATTTTCGTACTGTTTTACTTGATCTTTCTGGTGATAATGGGCTTGCCAGTTCTGACAATGGAGCTGGCAGTTGGTCGTGCCAGCAGAAAGAGTGCGGTGCTTGGTTATAAGGCACTAGAGAAAAAAGGAAGCAAGTGGCATATCCATGGATGGGTGGCAATATTTGGATGCTGTATGTTAATGATGTACTACACCACGGTATCTGGATGGATGGTTACATATTTCTTTAAGTTTTTGACAGGCAGCTTTAAGAGCGGAATGACAACTGAGGATACTGCGCAGGCATTTTCTAATTTGCTTGGAGATCCAAAGCAGATGGCATTTTGGATGATTTTAACAGTTGTAGTCGGTTTTATTGTCTGCAGCAGAGGATTGCAGAATGGACTGGAGAAGATCAGCAAGTTTATGATGACTGCTCTTCTTTTGCTGATTGTTGTTCTTGCTGTGCATAGCCTTACATTGTCAAATGCAGCAGAGGGTGTAAAATTTTATCTTGTTCCAAATACAGAGGCTGTTGCAGCTGTAGGATTAAAAAATGTTATTACAGCAGCGATGAATCAGTCATTTTTTACGCTAAGTCTTGGCGTGGCAGCAATGGAAATTTTTGGAAGCTATATGGGAAAGGATCACACATTAGCAGGAGAGGGTGTACGAATTTGTGCACTTGATACATTTGTTGCAATTATGGCTGGTCTGATTATCTTCCCGGCTTGCTTTAGCTACAATGTAGAGGTGAATGCTGGTCCAAGCTTGATCTTTATCACACTGCCGAATGTTTTTATCAATATGCCAGGTGGTCGCATTTGGGGAAGCTTGTTCTTTCTATTTATGACATTTGCAAGCTTTTCTACTGTGATTGCTGTATTTGAAAATATTATGTCATTCTGTATGGATATGTTTGGCTGGTCAAGAAATAAGGCTGCACTGATCAATTGTATCGTTATTTTGATTGCAAGTCTTCCGTGCGTGCTTGGCTATAATGTGTGGAGCAATTTGCATCTGATTGGTGGACGCGACGTGCTTGACAGTGAAGACTTTATTGTCAGCAATTTGCTGCTTCCTATAGGTTCTTTAATTTACCTGCTGTTTTGCGTAACAAAGTGGGGTTGGGGCTTTGACAAATACAGAGAAGAAGCCAATACTGGAGACGGTCTTAAGATTTCGAAGAAGTTGAAGCCGTACTTCCAATTTATTCTTCCGATCTTGATTCTGTTTATTTTGATTCAGGGACTTCTTTGATTCAGGGACTTCTTTGATTGTGCATTATTGATAGAATTAGGCCGCGTCAATGAGTCAGTTTTCGATATCAGTGATACTTGAAAAAAATTAAAAAATGCTTTATACTTAAACTCTATGATGAACTTCATGGAATGGTTGATTTGGTTCCGATGAGCCATCACCCTTCTATGAGGTTTTTCATTTGCGATCCGGACAATGAAGTATCATTGACAAACTGTAGCTGTGCGTATGTTTGATTGATGATACACAACACCAGGTTAAAAAAAGGAAGGAGTAGCATATATGGCCACGCTGAAGGATGTAGCGAAGGCTTCTGGCCTGACAGTGGGAACTGTTTCAAGAGTTCTAAATAACAGAGGATATATAAGTGACAAGACAAGAGAGAAAGTGTATCAGGTAATGCAGGACCTGAATTATCAGCCAAACGAGATGGCACGCTCTCTTTCTAAGCAGAAGAATAATACAATTGGAATTATTGTGCCTCAGGTTGAGCATCCATATTTTGCAAAGGTGCTCAGTCTTTTGGAGAGAGAGGCTTCAAAGCATGGATATCGAACCACTCTTTTTGTATCGAGAAATAAAGAGAATGGTGAGGATGAATGCATAGAAATGTGCAAGAGTGCACGAGTATCGGGTGTGGTTCTTTGCAGTGGTTGTGTCGGTACAGAAAAATTTGCTGGACTTGATTTTCCACTTGTTACATTGGAGCGCTCGGTAGATCTTGCAGCTTCCGGTGTTGAGTGTGACAACTATCAGGGAGGTGTGCTTGCTACTCAGCATTTAATTGACAAAGGATGCCGAAAGCTTATGTATATCGGAGGACTAAGCGCCGGCGTTGATGTAGTGATGCCGGGAGATCAAAGAGAAGTTGGTTTTCGTGATACCTGTGAAAAAAATCATGTGGAGTATCTGGTAATGGTGACAGATAAGGAACAGTTTGATACACTTGAATACTATGAGTTTGTTCGTGAAAAACTAGAGAAAAATCCTGATGTGGATGGTGTATTTGCAAGCTCTGATATCATTGGTGCCTATGTGCTTCAGGCTTGTCGTGATTTAAATCGTAAGGTTCCAGAGGAAGTTAAAATTGTTGGATTTGATGATGTAAATATCTCTCAGTTTACAACACCGAGTTTGACAACGATTCATCAGCCGGTAGAACAGATGGCAGAGCAGGCAGTTGCAGATATTGCTCAGATTGATGCTGGAAAGATCGTTCCTTCAAGAACCGTATTCCCTGTAACACTTGTAGAGAGAGGAACAACTTAAAATATATAGTTAGCCCCACGAGATGGAAATGCTTTGCTAGCAATCATTTCATCTTGTGGGGCGTAATTATACAGAAAATTGTGTTTCACTATTGTTGTAAAGAGCTATTTTTAACCAATCGGTCGGATTGGAAATCGACTCTTGTTTATTATATGCATCAACGACAGCAATAATGGCATCAAAAGTCAATGCGAAAAGATTTTCCCTTACAACTGACAAAGGCACAGAGTCCTGCCCAATTTGAATCATGTCATTTGGATCATTTAGCATATCATACAGGACAGAGAATACACTGTCCAAAATATCGCGGTCGTGTTTATTTTCCAGAAAATTCAATCCGCCATACGGATTTTTAAAACTGCAAATCAAATCATAATTAAAGTATTGATGTAAATAGTCCATCGAATATTCTTCAGATACCTGTTTTTTATCTTGAGAATCTGACGATTTTTTTAAATTAATTTTTGAGGACGATTCTGACTCTGTATTAGAAGTGTCTTCATGGATCGTTTCAGAAATGTCTTCAGAAGCGTTGTCTGCTATCTTTACTTTCTCATTTGTCGGACCTTGTACGGTATAGCCAGCCGCTTGAAGTGCTTCGATCATGTCCTGTATATCTTCTTTAGACATATTTCCATGCAAATCATCAGAAACTTCAGATTTCCAAACTTCA
The DNA here is from genome assembly GCA_958446555.1 of uncultured Lachnospiraceae bacterium. Taxonomy (GTDB): domain Bacteria; phylum Bacillota; class Clostridia; order Lachnospirales; family Lachnospiraceae; genus Anthropogastromicrobium. The sequence goes on from CAUCWU010000120.1 coordinate 7,301, forward strand.
GGATTG